>NZ_QRZD01000026.1:0-846 GCF_003464565.1 Collinsella sp. AF14-35 | reverse complement strand
GGATCGGTCGCGGACCCGGCACCGGGCCGCTCGACGGCAGGACCGGCACCGCCGGCCGGCTCGCCCGCGTCGTCGGGCACCTCGCGCCCGTCGGTCTCCCCCGGCGGCGCCGTGGCGCCCTGGGGCTCGATCACCACATGCGGCGCCATGTCGCCGGAAGCATTCGCCACGCCGCCGGCACCGAAGGCCCCTCCCGCAGGCGCCACGAACCGCGCAGACACAAGCGACCCGCCCGTGCACGCAACACCGCCGTCGGCACCGGTCGCATCGAGCCACGAGGCATCGACGGAAAGCCGACAGCCGGCCGCGCCAGCGCCAAGGCCCGCATCCTGCAGATACACGCCGTGGGCGCGCACGCCCGCTCCGGACCCGGCGCCCGCGGCAACGATGCGCCCGCCGCCGCGCACGGCCATGTCGCCTGCGATCACGCCGGCGAACGCCTCGTCCGTGATATCGGCCCCGTCCGCCCGGACATCGACGGTGCAGCCGTCCACCGCGAGCGCCTGCGAAACGTGGATCCCGCACTGCGAGCCCGTCGCCGTCAGGGTCCCGGTGCCGCGAAGCGTCAGGTTGCCCCACACCTCCATACCGCACAGCGTGATGTCCGCATCGGGCGCATGCGACTCCGTCACGGAGTTTTGCCCGGCAAGCGTCAGCACCAGGTCGCCCTCGGCGCCGATGGCCCCACCCGCGTAGCCGTCAAGCTCCAGGTGGTCGGCATCGGTCCAGGCCCAGCCGGGGCCCGACGCGCCCGGCTCGCAGTACGTCGCGCCCGCGATGATGAGGCTCTCCGCGCCCGCGGCATAAGAAGGCCCGCCCAGCAAAACGCATAGGCAGGCCATGGCA
>NZ_QRZD01000025.1:0-30179 GCF_003464565.1 Collinsella sp. AF14-35 | reverse complement strand
GGCGGGGCATTCCCCGCCTCTTACACCACATCTCTGCGCGCTACCCTAATTTTTGAACAAATGTAGGCTTTCGACACCCATGCGTAGCAAAATTGCTGTTACTAAATTGGTGACAGTACTCATATTTGGCATATTTTGACCACAGGGGTTGCCAGCGCCGCGGTTTCGCCCTTTCTGCGCCGAAGCGATACACTGTTATCGTTTGATTTCTTCGCTCAAGGAGGATGCGCATGCCGTGCACAACGATTTTGGTTGGTAAGAACGCGAGCTACGACGGGTCGACGTTGGTCGCCCGCAACGAGGATTCGTCCAACGGGGTGTTTGAGCCCAAGCGTATGCGTGTGGTGCATCCCGACGAGCAGCCGCGCGTCTATACGAGCGTCCTGAGTCACCTGACCGTTGAACTGCCCGATAACCCCATGCGCTACACGAGCGTCCCCGATGTTGTCCCGGGCCACGGCATCTGGGCCGAGGCCGGTTTCAACGAGCTCAATGTGGGCATGTCCGCAACCGAGACGCTCACCACCAACGAGCGCGTTCGCGGCGCCGACCCGCTCGTCGACTACGTGCCCGCCAAGGGCAACGAGGACGAGGACGGCTATGTTCCGGCGCAGCCCGGCGGTCTGGGCGAGGAGGACATGGTGACCCTGGTGCTGCCATATGCCAAATCCGCCCGCGACGGCGTACGCATTCTGGGTGACCTGCTCGAGCGTTATGGCACCTACGAGAACAACGGCATCGCCTTTAGCGACGTGGACGAGATCTGGTGGCTCGAGACCATCGGCGGTCACCACTGGATCGCCAAGCGCGTGCCTGACGACGCCTATGTGACCATGCCCAACCAGCTGGGTATCGACAGCTTTGACCTGGATGACGCCGAGGGCGCCCAGGCCGATCACATGTGCTCCGCCGACCTGCGCGCTTGGATGGCCGAGTGGCATCTGGACCTGACGCTGGGCGTCGAGGGCGACGGTCCGGCCGCGGTCTTCAACCCGCGCGAGGCCTTTGGCTCGCACAGCGACAGCGACCACGTCTACAACACGCCGCGCGCCTGGTATATGCAGCGCTGCCTTAACCCCAGCGATGTGTGGGACGGTCCCGAGGCCGACTACACGCCCGAGAGCGACGATATTCCCTGGAGCCGCGTGCCCGAGCGCAAGGTGACCATCGAGGACATCAAGTACGTACTCTCGAGCCACTACCAGGGCACGGAGTACGACTGCTACGGCAGCAAGGGCACGCCCGCCACGCGTGGCGCCTATCGCCCCATCGGCATCAACCGCAACAGCCAGCTCGCTGTGCTGCAGCTGCGCCCCTATGCGCATCCGGCCTACCGCGCCGTGCAGTGGATGGCCTTTGGCTCCAACTCGTTTAACGCGCTGGTTCCGCTGTACGCCAACGTCGAGACCATGCCCGAGTACTTTGCCGACACGCAGGCTCGCGTGACGTCCGAAAACTTCTACTGGGCCAACCGCCTGATCGGCGCGCTGGCCGACGTCCGCTTCCATGAGTGCGGCCGCGCAGTCGAGGATTATCAGGAGAAGGTCGGCGGCATGGGCCACAAGCAGATTCATGACGTCGACGCTGCCGTAGCCGTTCTGCCCGAGGCCGAGGTGCCTGCCGAGCTTGCACGCGCCAACGAGGAGTTTGCCGAGCTCGTGCGCGTGGAGACCGATGCCCTGTTGGGCAAGGTGCTCTACACCACGAGCTGCGCCATGAAGAACTCTTTCGCGATGAACGACAACGTAAGGTAAAGGCAACCTTGCAGCGAACGAGCGGGGCAAACGCCGTCAAAGGCTTTGGCCCGCTCGATTTCTATCTTGGCGGTAAAACGATTTTGTGTCGTTCACTCAATCTTGGGTACAAGAAGTCCAATGCAGTTGTTCATGATTGGAGCCAACCATGGTTATGAAACTCGATCAGCTTGTTAACGGTGCCATCAACGTGGGCTTCGGCGCCGCCGCCGTTGCCGTCGAGGGCGGCAAGAAGGTTCTCGACGACCTCGGTACCAAGGGCGAGCAGGTCCGCAAGGATGCCGGCACCCCCGATATCGCCCGCAGCGTGTCCGATATGTTCGAGCAGGCGGGTGGCACCATCTCCGACCTGACCGAGCGCCTGGGCATGCAGGGCGAGACTGCGGCGCAGCGCGTGCTCGATGAGCTCATCCTGGCGCGCGTCCGCGTTATGACCGCCCCCGAGCGTACGGCCTTCCTGGCCCATGTGCGCGACATCGTCGATTCGGTCGAGGACAACGTGACTTCGGTGCCCGTCGAGTCTGTTGAGCCCGACGATGCAGAGGATGCCGAAGAGGCCGAGTAGTAGCGCAGATGGCAGATTCCACCACCGATTACAACAATCAAGATCCCTTGGGTGACGAGGCGGCGGTTGTCGACGAGGTCGATGCCGCCGTCTCGGGCGCTCGCAAGAAGCCGCGCGCTGTCGATATGGTCCCCGAGGAGCCCGACGCGATGGCGCCGGATGAGGAATACCAGCTCACGCCGGCAGGTCGTCGTGAGCGCATTGGGCAGATCGTTCGCCTGATCAAAAAGTATCGCGTGTGGGACAACCTCACGCCGATGCGCCTGCGTCGTCTGCTTGAAGAGCTCGGCCCTATGTTCGTCAAGATGGGGCAGATTCTGGCTAACCGCTCCGAGATTTTGCCGCAGCGGTTTTGCGACGAGCTGCGTCGTCTGCGCTCCGATGTAGAGCCGGTGCCGTATGAGGTAGTGCTCCGGTGTCTGGAAGAGGAGTACGGCCAGCGCCTGGGGCAGATGTTCGACGCGATCGACCCCAATCCGCTCGGAAGCGCGTCGCTCGCGCAGGTACACCGTGCCCGCCTGGTGACCGGCGAGGACGTGGCCGTTAAGGTGCAGCGCCCCGGCGCGCAGCAGGTGATGGCTCAGGATATCGACATCATCCGTTCGGTGGTGCGTATCGTCTCAAAGTTCGTCAACACCGACCAGTTTGTTGACCTGCACGGCGTGGTCGAAGAGCTGTGGACCTCGTTTCGCGAGGAGACCAACTTTTTGGCCGAGGCCAAAAACCTCAACGACTTCTACGAGTTCCATAAGAGCGTTCATGGCGTGACGTGCCCTAAATCCTATCTGGACCTGTGCACCGAGCACGTGGTGGTCATGGATTACGTCGACGGCATTTCGATCGCCGATCCTGAACGCTTGGTGGCCGAGGGCTATGACTTGGAAAAGATCGGTGCCGCGATTGTCGAGGACTACTCGACGCAGGTGCTCGACGACGGCTTTTTCCATGCCGACCCGCATGCGGGAAACATCATCCTCAAGGACGGCATTGTCTACTTTATCGACTTGGGCATGGTCGGACGCATGTCGAGCCACGATCGCGGTATCGTAAAGGACATGATTTTCGCCGTGGCCGAGGGTGACGTGCCCAAGCTCAAGGATTCGCTCATGCGCTTCGCCGTGACGCGTGGCGACTCGGCTGAGCTCGATCATTCGGCCTTTTTGTCCGATCTTGACTATATCGTGGCTGACTTTGCGGGCCTTGACCTTAAGGACCTAGATATCGGCGAGTTTTTGACCTCGCTGCTCAATCTGGCGCGCAAAAATGACGTTGAGCTGCCGAGCGTGGTGACGATGTTCGCCCGCGGCATGGTGACGCTCGAGGGTTTGCTGACCGAGTATATGCCCAACGTCAACATGATCCAGATCATCCAGACGCACATCAAAAACGAGAAGAGCACCTATGCGCGCGTGCGTGATATGGGACGCGATCTGGCCGCGAGCAGCTATCGCGCGGCAAAAGGCTCGCTCGAGGCGGCCGAGTATTTGGGCTTGGCTTCGCGTATGCTCACGCGCGGCCAGCTTAAGGTGAACACGCAGATCATGAGCAGCGATAAGGCGCTGCGACAGCTGGGCGGAATTATCGACCGCATGTCGATGGCTATCGTGATCGCCGGTCTGTTTATCGGTTCGTCGGTGGTGTACTACGCACGCATCGAGCCGGTTGTGTTTGGTATCCCGGTCATTGGCTTTATGGGCTACGTGAGCGCGCTGGTGCTGGCGCTTATGCTGGGCCGCAATATCTGGCTCAACAGCCACGGCGGCAAGCACTAGAGGCTGCGGCCGTCACCGCATTTTCCTATCGCAAACAATAGCTTTTACCTTGGGCTTCGCCTGCGTGCGAGGCCCTTTTGCGTGATACCATTTTGACGGTAATAATCGATGGCCTAGATGGTGGTGCGGAGACGCACGAATGCGCGGTTTTCCTGCGCGTTTGGGAGAATCGGGGTGCAAGTCCCCGGCTGTACCAGTAACCGTAATTCCTCTTGGCTCGGGATGTTCGCGTCGCAGATCGGACGGCGCGCCCGAGTCGTTAAGGTTAAGTCGGATCGCCTCCCATCTTGCGTGCGGCTGCGGCGTATGCCGCCGGTGTGCATAGGGCTCTGGAGGGAAGGGGGACCCCGATGGGGGAACTCGAGCGCAACACGCGCGATGACGTGGGGCAGCCTCAAGGCAACGCTCCAAGTACAGACAATGGGGGACAAATGGATATGTTTGAGGACGAGCGCGAGCGCGCCTCGTTGCATCGCCGTGGCGCGATTGCATGCGGCGTAGCCAAGCGCGGCCTGGTGGCATTCCTGGCCTTCGCGATGGCCTTTGGCACCACGCCGGCTCAGCTGTGGGCCGAGGGCGCCGAGGGCATTGCCGAGGCTGTGGCTCAGGCTGCGACGCCGGGCGAGGGCACGGGTGCCGCGGACGGTGCTGCCGACGGTGTCGTTTCTGAAACCGGCTCTAACGCGAGCGATGCGTCGGTTAACGATGGCGCTTCGGCGAATGCCGCAGATAGCAACGGCGTAGCGTCGGACGATTCTGCCGCAGTCGAGGCTTCTACTGCTTCGCCGGATTCATCCGAACAGAACGTCAAAAGTGTTGTAGCCGCTTCCGATGAGGCTGAATCTCAGCCTACCGAAGCCGCAAGCCAAGAGGTCGCGGCCACGTGCTCCGTCGTCGGCACCGACGCCAAGGGCGCCCAGCAGACCTGGGCCGCCGCGCAGCAGATCGCTCTGAAGGAGGGCTCGACCGCGGCCGACCTCTCCGAGCAGCTCTTCAGGCAGGCCGGCCTCAAGGCCGACTACGACCCCAACGGCTCCTGGGGCTGGGCACTCAACTCGATCACGTCGCCCTTCGACGCGGGCCGCACGCTCGCCTACGACCCGGCGACCGACGCGCACTGGCAGCTGTTCGTCAACGGCAGCGCCTCCGCGGTCGGCGCCGGCGGCTACACGCTCAAGGACGGCGACTCCGTCGTCTGGTGCTACTCGAAGTACGGTGACCCCGCGCCCGCCAATCAGATTTCCGTTAGCTGCACCGTTGTCGGCCAGGACGCCTCGGGCGCTCAGCAGACATGGGCGCAGCCCACGACAGCTTTGGTGGAAGAGGGCACGACCGCTGCTGATCTTTCCGAGCAGGCCTTTATAAAGGCCGGCATTGGCGCCAAAACGGGGAAAGGCACGTACGGCTGGTATCTCGAGTCGCTGACTTCACCGTTCAACAAGACCGTGACGCTTTCGAGCGAGAAAGTTAACGAAAACACTTGGAAATTCTGGCAGTTCTTCGTTAACGGTCAGGCGGCCAATGTCGGCGCGGGCAATTACACACTCAAGGCCGGGGACAAGGTTACCTGGGTCTATGGCTTTGATGGAACCATGCCCGGCCAGGTTTCCGTTTCAATGGAGATCATCGGTAAGAAGGATGAGAAGGCGCAGCGCTGGACCGATCCTTCGACGCAGGTGTTTGTCGAGGGCACGACGATCAAGGACGCTTCCGCTGCCTACTTCGATGCCATTGGCATTGAGTCCAAGATGTACGACCAATTTGGTTATTGGGGTGTTCATAGTCTTGTCTCGCCGCTTGATGGCACCGAGCTGTCGGGTGCATGGTCGTTCTTTGTTAATGGCGTTCCCGGGCCTCAGCTCGATAGCGATTACGTGCTCAAGTCGGGCGACAAAATCGTCTGGGCTTACGCCCCTGGCGACACCGTTCCTAATCCCGATGAAGTCGTAGTCGATCCGAGCGCTTCGCGCCCGACCGATTGGAAAGCCGACTGGAGTGGCAATTCCAATGCGGTGGTCAAGAACGTGTCCACGCCTACGGGCACGCTGGCAAGCCCTTGGACGTTCGATTGGAGGGCCTACTCGGGTGCCACGTATCCCAATGCGAGTGAGCCTATTGTCGTGAACGGCAACGTTTACCTTGCCGTGAACAAGCGTTTGCTTAAGATCGACGCCGAGTCGGGCAAGGTGCTTGCCGAGTCGAACCTTCAGGCTGCGATTGGCTACACCACGCGTCCGATTTATACGAAAGGCTTGGTCATCGTCCCGCTCGACGGCGGTGCGGTCCAGGCTCTGACGGCCGATACGCTGACGACGGTTTGGGTCACTGACTCTGTGAGCAAATCTGCCCAGTCAAATTCCCAGCTGACGGTCGATGGCAACTATCTCTACGTTGGCACCGTTGATGTCGACTATGGAACGAGTACGTACAATAACGGTCATCTGACGCGTATTAATATACTGACCGGCGCTGTTTCTTGGCAGCATGTTAATGCTGATGAGGGCTACTACTGGACGAGCGCTACAGTGGGCGACGGCTATATTCTGGTTCCGACGAGTGCAGGTACCGTTGAGATGCTGAGCAAGTCGACAGGTGATGTGCTCGGCAGCGTTTCGGTTGGTGCCATCGTCAACTCCGGCTGTGTACTGTCCAAAGACGGCAAGCATGCCTATGTGATCTCGCGTGACGGCAAGCTCCACGTGCTGGCACTGTCGGACGCAAACGCAAGGGCCTCTTCGCGCATTTCCGAAGAACGCGTCATCGATCTTGGTCTTACGGGTTGTGCCTGCATGCCCACGCTGTATGGCAATAAGCTGATTGTCGGTGGCGAGGTTTCTGGCGGTTCGGCGCTGGCGATTGTCGACCTTGATAATGACTTTGCTACGACGTTGGTTTCGTCTGCCGATGGCTCCGTGCTTCCTGCCGGTGGCATTAAGGGCGCACCGCTCGTGAGTGTCCAGGCGGATGACACGTACGTTTATTTCACTGTCAACTATGGTGCGACTTCCGACTATGTGAACTACACCTCGGGCGGTGGCGTGTATCGCTACAAGATGGGTGACGCACAGGCGACCGGTGCGTTTAGCGCAGCGGGACACAACAATTACTGTGACTCGCCGATTGCCTGCGATGCCAAGGGTAACCTCTACTACATCAACGATTCCGGCACGCTTTTCAAGCTGAGTGGTGGCGTTAAGGTCTCGTTTGAGACTGGCGAGGGTTCTAAGGTCGACTTCCAGACTACGGCCGATGGCAAGCTGGTCAAGCCGGCCGATCCGACGCGCGACGGCTACACTTTCGGCGGTTGGTATACCGATGAGGCTTGCACGCAGGCGTATGACTTTAGCACGCCGGTGACGGCCGACCTGACGTTGTATGCCAAGTGGACCAAGAATGCCGTTAACCCTGGCGGTAATGGCGGTTCTGGCACTAATGGTGGCAACGGCGGCGCTGGCAACGGTTCCGGTGCTGGCACGGGCACGGGTTCCGGCTCCGGCACGAAGGGCCAGCAGGTCGGCGGCGCTATCGCCCCGGGTCATAAGCCGACGACCAAGACGACGGTGTCGACCAAGACCGAGACCAAGGACAACAAGTCCGACAAGAAGGACGCCGATAAGTCCGATAAGAAGGACGAGAAGAAGTCTGACAAGAAGTCTGACAAGAAGGACAGCAAGTCCGACAAAAAGTCCGATTCCAAGTCCGATACGGGTGCTGCTTCCACGACCACTGCTAAGAAGTCCTCTAGTGCTTCCGAGCAGGAGATTGGCACCAACCCGCTCGCCATTGTTGGCGTTGCCGCCGGCGTCATCGGTCTCGCCATCGTCGGCGTGTTCGTGTTCACCAAACGTCGGTAGGTGAGGGCTGTGTCCAATAAATCCAAGGACGCTGACCCCAAGCAACCAAATTCCTCGTTCATTCAGTTCGACGATGCAAAGCAACAGGGCGCCGCTTCGGCGGCGTCCGCCCCTCGACGGAAGGCGCTTCTTGGCGTTCTGATTGCCGCGTGCGTTGCGCTGATTGTCATATCGCTGGGCTTCGTCCATCCTTCCGAGAGCGGCGCCTGGTCCATTGACTGGCTCGTTCAGACCGTGACGGGGGAGAGCGTCGTCACCAAGGACACCAAGGCGTCTGGCTCGACTACGACTTCGGGCGAGGCCAGTTCCGAGGATTCCAAGTCATCGAATGACGCAAAAGATCAGTCCAAGGACGATTCCGAGTCTTCAAACAAGGAATCGGATAAAAGCTCGGATAGCAAGAAGTCCGATGGTCGGGACGGCAAGAAGTCTGGAGATAAATCCGCTGCCCAGAATACGGGAGCCGGCGATACTTCCAATGTGTCTGGCGGTGCTTCTTCGGGCGGCGGTCAGTCGTCTGATGGAGCCTCCAGCTCTAATGGCGGAAGCGCTCCCTCGGGCGGCCAGAGCGGCTCGCAGGAGTCCAGCTACGTAACGGTGACGGTTTCGGTCACATCGAGCGCTGTGGGCAATCCTGTGTCTTCTGGTGGCACCTTTACCTTTAACGAAGGCGCTACCGTCTACGATGCCCTGTGCGCGCTGGGCCTTTCTGTCAACGCACATGGCTCGTCGTACGGCACGTATGTTTCTGCGATTGGTGGTTTGGCCGAGAAACAGTACGGCGGCACGAGCGGCTGGATGTACTCCGTCAACGGCACAACGCCCATGACGGCCTGCAGCAACTACGTTCTCTCCAACGGCGACAACGTGGTCTGGTATTACGTTACAGGCTAGAGGCTTCGACATAGCGCGCCAGACGGGCGGTTCGGACAAACATCCGGGCCGCCCGTTTTTCATGCGGATGGGATTGGGTCGCCGGGTCTCTCGGCAAACAAAAAAACCGGTTGGAATGGGAATTCCAACCGGTTATACATTCAAGCAAATAGCGAATCGACTACGACCGTGCGCCCTCGAGAAAGAAGCGACGGCTGAAGTAGTTGTACCAGGTGACGAGGAACGTGGCGATGGCCTTCATGGCCTGGTAGCCGATGCTCAAAAACGTGACGCCCACAAACATGTATAGGTCGTTGAGGCCCAGGCCGATCACCGACAGGATGGTGAAGATCGTGAACTCGCGCTTGCGGCTCATGCCCTCGCGGTGGTCGAACACGTACTTCATGCTGAGCCAGTAGTTGACCACAACGGAGGTGGTAAACGAGACCGTGGTGCTCATCAAAAAGTCGAGGTGAAACAGCTCGACGAGCGCAATGAGCATACCCCAGTCGATGCCAAAGGAGATAAGACCCACGACAGCGAACTTGAGGAACTGCTTGGTATGAGGTTGTGCCAGTGCCTTGCGCACGTAATCACATCCAATGCGTTGATGAATCGAGCAGGGGATACTTTAGAGCTTTTGCAAGGGAAACGTAAGGTCTTTGCCAAGAACTATACGAACTCGCCAAATTATCAAGTGCTAATCCGCAAACGTTGAAAATTTGCCCGTAAACGAGCGGCACCCACGGACGATACTGCGCTGAGCGCGCGTCGTCCGTGGGCGCCGTAATGCTGCAGGTGTGTCGAGCTATTTGGTCTCGTCGCCCTCCAGGAAGATCTTTCGGGTCACAAAGTTGTAGACCATGACAAGCGCGGTGGCGCAAATCTTGGCGATATTGGCCTCGAGCCCCAAGCCGGTGTTGAGCGCCAGCACGATACCGTCGTTGAGAGCCAAGCCGATCACGGACAACACGACAAAGATAATGAACTCGCGGCGGCGGCTCATGCCCTCCTTGTGCGCAAACACGTACTTCATGCTGGCGAGGTAGTTAAAGATGAGTGAGATGATAAAGCCGCTGGTATTGGCGATTAGGATGTTGAGGCCCAGACCGTAGTGGAGCAGATTCATAATGCCAAAGTCGATGACCGTGGCAATGACACCGACGACGCCAAATTTCATGATCTGCGCAAGGAGCTTTTGCATGGTACCTGCCTTAAGCTGGCGCCGAAGCGCCGCGGGGATGACAAACTCAGCAAGTTTAGCCAATCCCCGCGGGTGGAGCTAGGCGCGCTCCTCGATAGCACCGTTTCTATATGCATCGAGCAGTTGGCGTAGGTCCTGGATCTGGCTGCGGATCTTGGCACCGGTATCAGTGTCGCTCACCATGCGGCGGCGGTCGGCCTCGTCAAAGCGGTTGGTCTCGCTTTCGATGTCCACGTTGCGCGTGAGTGCCTCGGCAACCGTCGTAAAGGCCCGGTGCGACTTGAGGCGGCAGCCGCGCGAGCTCGAGATAAGCGTGTAGCCGGCGATGCCCGTCTTGGGATGGTAAGCGCGGCAGAATCCGCCATCGATGACCAGCAGCTTGCCCTCGGCGCGGATGGGCTGCTCGCCCTTGGTGGTTTTAACGGGCGTGTGGCCGTTGATGATGTGACCGGTCGGTGAGCATGCCATGGGCGCGACGCCAAACTCGCGCATGATGTCGTCGCAGACCGAGGGCGACTTGGTAAGCGTAAAGTACGGGTCCATCGGCTCGACCCAGGTGCTCTTGTCGGCGATATAGGCGCGCTCAAAGGTACGCACCAGGCGTCCGCTGGCGGGTGAGTTAAAGCCAATCCACAGGTACCACATCCAGTCGAGAGCGTCGCGGTCGCCCACGCGCCAGGCGCGGCGGGCGATGTGGTCGCAAAAATCGAGATAATCGCGGCCAGCGTGCCAGGTGCCCAGGCAGTTCATGCTGCTAAAGGTGCCGTCTTCGTTGAGCGGCACGCAGCCATGGAACAGCAGGTTGCCGTTGGCGACCTTGTACATCGAGCCGTGGGAATAGAGGAAATCGATATGTCGATGCAGGTGATCGGCGGTGACAAACTCGGACACGAGCTTGTCGATGATGTGCTGCTCCTGAGACGTGAGCGTATAGGGGTCCGCCGGGTCGACGGTGGGGAAGTCGTTGGTCGTGAGCGGCCACACGCTGCCGTCGGCGAGCGCGACCGTGCCGGTGTCGTGATCGATCTTGTCGAGTAACAGACGGTCGGTCATGTCGAACTCGGGATGGCGCTGGATAATCTGGCCCTCGAGCTTAAAGAGCAGCACGTTGATGGCCTTGATCAGCGGGGTGATGGACTCACCGGCGGTGTAGGTGGCATCGGCAAAGGCGACAAGCTCACGCAGCGAGATGCCGTAGTCGTTCTCCAGGATCTCGTAGTTGTCGTAGCGTAGGTTGTTGCGCAGCACCGTGGCGATGCAGGCGGGCTCACCGGCCGCAGCGCCCATCCACAGCAGGTCGTGGTTGCCCCACTGGATGTCGAGTGAATGGTAGGTGAGCAGACGGTCCATAATCTTGGCCGCGCCGCCGCCGCGGTCGAAGATGTCGCCCACCAGGTGCAGGTGGTCGACGGCCAGGCGCTTGATGAGCGAGGCGAGCGACTCGATAAAGTCGTCGGCGCTTGCGGTCTCCAGGATGGACTCCACGATGCGCTCGTGATAGTGCACACGATAGTTGTTCTCATCCGGATGCGTGTGTAGCAGCTCGTCGATGATGTAGGCGTAATCGCGTGGGATGGCCTTACGAACCTTGGAGCGGGTGTAGCGGCTTGAAAGCGAACGAGCGACCATGATGAGCTGGTCAAGCATCGTTTTGTACCAGGTGGGCGAGTCCTCGCGCTGGCTGCGGACCAGCTCGATCTTCTCGTGCGGGTAGTAGATGAGCGTGCACAGCTCGCCCTTCTCGTCAAAGGTGAGCGTGTCGCCAAAAATCTCGTCGACATGCTCGCGCACGACGCCCGAGCAGTTGTTGAGGATGTGCATAAAGGCTTCGTACTCGCCATGCACGTCGCTCATAAAATGTTCGGTGCCTTTGGGCAGGTTGAGGATGGCCGAGAGATTGATGATCTCGGTAAACGCGGATTGCTCGGTGGGAAATTGTTTCGACAGCAGACGCAGATACTTGAAGTCTTGCGGATTGCGATCGAATGCGACCATGAAACACCTTCCGATGGGGTTGGTAAAACTGATAAACAGCGTCAAACGTTTATCAGTATGCGCCGCTTTTGTTTCGATTGGGGGTGGGAGGTCGAATTGTTGGCCGAACGGTTTGGTAAATCGATTTAGTTGAGGTAGATATGGCGGTTGGGTGGAGACGACAGAAGGTGTTTTCTCAGATATTTATGCGTGGGGTCGGTGGAGACGATGGTGGTAAAGATGTTCGCTATTATTGGTTCGATTTGGTAAATAGTGGACATATGTACCGTATATAGGCTCACTGTGCGATAATTTGCGCAGCAATGAGTAAGGAGCCTCATATGAGTGATTTTGTCCTGACCTGTGAATCCGCCGCCGATCGAACTCGGGAGTTCTTTGAATCGCGCAATATCCCTGTCGTGTGTTTTCATTACGAGATCGACGATGTTGTCTATACGGACGATCTGTATCAGTCGATTACGCCGGACGAGTTTTTTGCCCAGATATCCGCGGGCGCCATGCCCAAGACGTCTCAGGTGAGCGTGGGTGAGTACGAGGAGTTTTGGGGGCCGCTTGTTGCCGAGGGCAAAGACGTGCTGCACCTGACGTTGTCGTCGGGTATTTCGGGCACGTATGGATCGGCCTGCGTTGCGGCGCAGATGCTCGCGGATCGCTATCCCCAGGGCGGCAAGGTGCGCGTCATCGATTCGCTGGCAGCGTCTTCGGGCTTTGGCCTGCTGGCGGAATGTGCCGCCGACGTGCGCGATAGCGGGGCTTCACTCGACGAGACGGCCGCTTGGATTGAGGAGCACAGGCTCAACCTGCACCACTGGTTCTTCTCGACCGATCTGTCGAGCTACCTGCGCGGTGGTCGCATTTCGGCCGCGAGCGCGATCATCGGCACGGCGCTTAAGATTTGCCCGCTTATGACGGTCGATTGCGAAGGTGGGCTGTCGCCACGTGAGAAGATTCGCACTAAGAAGCGCGCGATTTCCGAGATGGCCAAGACCATGATGGCACACGTGCAGGACGGTGCGGATTATTCGGGTAAGTGCGTCATGTCGCACTCGGCGTGCCGCGAGGATGCCGAGGCAGTTGCGGCGCTGATCGAGGAACAGATTCCGCAGCTTAAAGGCAAGATTGAGATCAATAACATCGGTACTCTGATTGGCTCGCATACCGGACCTGGTACGGTGGCGCTCTTCTTTATGGGCGACAAGCGCGTGGATTAGTTTGCCCCATCACATCGCTGCATGATTGCTCAAACGAAAACGGCCCGCCTCACGTTTGTGGGGCGGGCCTTGCTGTTGGGGTTAGCGTTTCTTTCCGCGGAAGAAGAAGCCGTGCAGTGACGGCTTGAGGCCGCGGTTGGCGCGATGCTCCTCGACGCGCTCGTGGATCGAAGCGACGCGCTCGATGACTTCGTCGGGAATCGGCACGTCGGGATTCATGTTCTCGACCTGGCTGACCTCGGCGGCGGAGACCTGGTCGATAATGGGCACATCGTCGTGCGAGATGACAGGTGTGGCGTCTTCCTTCATCTTGCGATAACGCTGCATCATGTCGGTCTGTAGCTGCTGGGCCGAAGGCGGCGTCCAGATGATGGCGTTGGCGCCGGCGGCGATGGTTTCACGGATGCTCTCTGGCGTCTTGCCGCCCGGCGCGATGAGCGGCAGGTTGGGATAGTGCTTGCGCAGCTCGCGTAGGACCTGGGGCGTGTTCTTGCCGGCGGCGATGTTGAGAATCTTGGCTCCAGCGCGCACCTTGGCGTGGGCATCGTCGTCGCAGCGAACGACCGTAGCGATGACGGGGATGTCGGCGATGTTGGTGATGTGCTCGACCATCTCGGCAGTAGCGGGGGAGTTGACCACGCAGCCCGCCGCGCCCTGCATCTCGGAGACGGCTGCCATCTGCACGGAGCGCTTACCGGTCGTAGTTCCGCCGCCCACGCCTACAAAGACCGGGCACTCGGCGACGGTCAACAGTGCCTGCGTAATGGCCGGCTGCGGCGTGAAGGGGTAAACGGCAAAGACGGCATCGGCGTTGGAGTTGCGGATGACCGCGACATCGGTGGTGTAAATGAGCGACTTGATGCGGCGGCCGAAGAGCGTGAAGCCGCTGGCCTCCTCGATCTCGTCGGGCATGCGAAGGGCAGCCTTGCGCAGACGTCCGTCGATGGGCAGGGGCTCCATAGGGAGCAGGCCGTTGGGCGTGACGGCTACCTGGGGCTCGGTGAACTCGTCTGCGAGCTCGACCTCGGAGAAATCGACCGAGGCGACGATGTCTTCGTGAACTTCGGCGGGCACATCGATGGGAGCTTGGTCGTTTGCCGCGGCAGGCGTGTCGAAGGAGCTGGTGCCGACGAAGGCGTCGACGCGCTCGTTTAGATCGTTGAGGGTATCCATGGAGGCTCGATTCTATGTGATGACGGCCGGCAGGGTGCCGGCAGCGTTGTGCTTGCTAAATCGTTTGACGAGTTGATTTTTCCCCGCCGCGTCCCCCGTTAGACCGAAGGGCGGCGAACGTGAAGGAGCTGTGGTGGCGGGGATCGAGGTGCTATCTTGAAAGTCCCGTTTAAAAGAGAGGTGACGCGGTATGGAATTGACAGCAATGTTGGGCTCGATTGGCCTGTGTGTGGGCGCAATCGTTGCCGCCGCGGTCATCTATTTTGTGGTTACGGCCATTAAAGGCAAAAGGGCCGAACGCAAGGAGCGCGCGATGCTTAAACAGCATCGCGACCAGCAGGGCAAACGCGCACAGAGATAGCTTGTTGAGTTTTGGATCCGTGCGCTAGCTGCGTTTTCGGATCAGGGCAATGTAGAAGCCCTCAAAGTCGCGGCTAGGCGGAATGGTCAGCGTGCCGGGCATACCGTTGGCGACGGACGAGACGTGGCTGGCGGCGATGGCCTCGGTGAGGGCGTTGCACTCGATGCGTGGCTCTTCGCCAACTTCCTGAGCACGGCGCGTTTCACTTTCGCTCGGCGTGCCGTCGAGGGGGATAAGCTCGCAATCCATGTGCTTGTCGAGGGCCTCTTGCAGGGCGTCCTCGTTTTCCTGCGGCAAGATCGAACAAGTCGAATAGACGAGCGTGCCGCCCGGTTTAAGGGCTCCCATGGCGCGGTCCAGAAGTGCTCGCTGCGAGCGGGCACACTTACTCAGCAGCTGCTCGGTCAGGCCGCGCAGGCTTTTCTCGTTGCCGCTGATGACGGTGCCCGTGCCGGTGCAGGGGGCATCGAGCAGGATGCGGTCAAAGCGGAAGAACTCGTCGAGCTCGCGTGCGTCGATGCGCATGACGGGCACGTTTTTTGCGCCTTGGCGGTGGAGGTTGGCTTCGAGCTTCTCGGCGCGGGGAATGCTCATCTCGCAGGCGGTAAGGTGCGCCTGGCCCTGCGTGAGGGCGGCGATCTGCGTCGTCTTGCCACCGGGGGCCGCGCACATGTCCAGGATGTCCTCGCATGCCTGGGCGCCCAGGACCAACGGCGGCATCATGGACGACAGACTTTGCAAGTAGATCTTGCCGTCGCGGTAGATGTCGAGGTCCCACAGGTCGGAAACCTGGGCGTCGGGCAGGATGAAGGCGTCTGGATACCAGGCGACGGGGTTGTGGGCGATGCCGGCGGCATCGAGCGCCGCAGCGATGTCCTCGGCGGTTGCCTTGAGCGTGTTGGCGCGCAGCGTGACCGGGCGTGTGACCGCGGCGCCGAAGCCCTTGATCATGAGCTCGGCATCGGCGGGCGCATAGGCGCCGGCGACCGTGTCGACCATAAAGCGCGGCAGGTCGGCGGCGCAAGGAAGGGCGGCAAGCTGGTCGGAAAGCTCGGTGGCGGCAAACTGCCTGAGCTTGAGCTCGGCCTTGACCTGTTTTTTCTGCTTACGACGACGCGGCTTGGACATCCGTCTTTCCTTCCCATTCCATTACATGTCGAGTGTTTAGTACTGGCTCTCGTGCTTGCTAAAGAAGTCGAAGCGCGGGGGCAGCGGCTTCACGCGGTGCTCGCCGGGCTTCTCGCCCAGGATCTCCACGAACTCGTCCGTGGAGGCAAAGATGTTATCCCAGCTAAAGAAAGCGACCGGGTCGACGTCGAAGTACTCGCAGATGAGCTCGCAGCCGGCCGGCACAATACCGTGCATCAGGACGGTCGCCACGCGCAGCTCGGTAAAGGCGTCGACAAGGGCCTGCGTCATCGCGGCATTGGCCGGCTCGCCCTCGAGCTTGTTGGCGGCCTTGGAGGCGTCGCTCCAGCGCTTGTTGGCGGCGCGCAGGTAGTCGTCGCACACGGCAAGCGCGCGGTGCGTCTCGAACTTGTACATGGCCTGCTCAAAGGCGAGGGCTGCCTGCTGGGCGGCTTCGACCACGGTGTCAGAAGCGGCACCGGCGGGGATGCAGCCGTTGCGGTAGGGGCTCTCGTCGCCTTCCTTGACGGCGACGCCGTAGAAGCAGCTGCGGGCCAGACGGTTGAACACGCCGGTCAGCAGCGCGCTCTCCTTAAGGGCCGGGTCGATAACGCGCTTGTCGTCGCAGGCGCGTACCTCGTTGCCGTCCTTGTCCTTGCCGGTCACACGCGTGTCGTATGCCTTGGGGCTAAAGCTTACCGGCTTCTCGGACAGGCCGAGCGACAGCCAGTGCGCACGCATCTGCTCGCAGGTGTAGTGGTTGAGCAGGTCGTCTGCCGGCGGGGGAGGCGTCTGCGAGGACGAGCTGGCCTTTTTGCCCATGTAGAGCAGGTGGTAGCAGGCGCTGACGGTGCTCTGCGTGAGGTCCCAGCCCAGGGCCTCCCACATGGCGGTCTGCGCGATGCAGTAGAAATAGATGTTGTCCTGACCGATGAACTGGTAAATCTGAGCGTCGTCAGAGCACCACCAGTCGCGCCAGTCGAGCGAGCTGTGCCGGTAGGTGGGTGCGGGCACCTGCGTGGAGTCGGCGGCGGGCTCGCCCATGAGGGCGGCATCCTGGGCGGCGACGCCCTCGGTCACGCCGGCGGCCTTGGCATCGCGTGCGAGCACGGTACGCGTATAGCTGATGGGCGCCCACAGGCTCTCGGGCCAGCACCAGCAGGTGACGTCGGTCACGCCGTCGACCTCGGGCACCGAAACGCCCCAGTCGATGTTGCCGGTGATGCGGAAGGGCACGAGCGCCTTGCCGCTGCGGAAGCGCACGCCGCCGTTGGCGAGCACCGCGTGGGCGTCGTCGCGCTCCTTCCAGCTGGGGAAGGTGACGGTAAAGCTGCTCTTGTTGCCCTCGGGCTCCAGCACGGTGTGCTCGGGAAGCTGGTCCTCGACGGCGTCGAAGGCCTCGCGGAACTTATTCTGGATGTAGAGCTGAGCCGGCAGCAGCCACTCCTCCATGGTCTTGGAGACCACGGAGCGAACCTGCGGGTTCTGGGCGAGCTTGGCGGTATAGGTCTTCATAAAGTCGAGGTAGGCCGGCAGGTCAAAGTAGAGATTGTCGACCGGGCGCAGCTCGGGCACCTCGCCGGTGAGCTGGCTCTTGGGCGCGATGAGCTCCTCGGGCTCAAACTGGTGGCCCAGATCGCACTCGTCGGCATAAGCCTTCTCGGACTTGCAGCCCTGGATGGGGCAGCGGCCGATGACCTGGCGGCCGTTGAGGAACGTGCCGGCCTTGGCATCGTAGAACTGCAGCGTGGAGCGCTTGGAGATGGTGCCCTGCTCGTGCAGGCGCTCGATAATCTCGGCAGTCACCTCGTTGTGGATCTGGGCCGCCGGCTCAAGGCCCGAGCCGCCGTAGATGTCGCAGCTGATGTTGTAGTTGTTGAGGGTCGCGGCCTGGCGGGAGTGATTGGACTCGACATACTCGCCGATGGACTTGCCGTAGCCCTCGTTCTCCTTGAGCTTGCGGTAGCTCTCCATGATGGGCGAACCGTAGCAGTCGGTGCCCGAGGTGAAGATGACGTTTTCGCGGCCCAGGCGGTCGCGCAGGAAGCGGGCGAAGAAGTCGGCCGGGACAAAGACGCCGCCGACGTGGCCAAAGTGCAGACCCTTGTTGCCGTAGGGCTCGCCGGCGGTAACGATGGCGCGGCGCGGCCAGCTGGGACGGTCGTTCATGGAGTATTTGGATGCCATGGGACTCCTTCGCATATAGGTAAGAGCGCGGCCGGGCACGGGGTTCGGCGGCGCGGTGGTCAATTCGTGCATATCGTTCGACATTATCGCACATGCGGGCGGGTGCGTGGCAGGGGCGCTATCCTAAGATGCTATGAATGAGATTTCCAACATACATGCGTTTGAGGACGAGGATTTTCTACACGCTTGCTTCGTGTGGGGGATGGCCGTGATCGCGGTGTTTGCCGTGTGCCTGGTGCCGGTGTTTATGCTGTTGGGCGGGCCTGCGGACTTGGACGCGGCTGAGGCGGGCGGCTGGATGGCTGTCGTGGGCTGGATAGTCGGCTTGGCTGCGGTCTCAATGGCATCGTTTGCCGTGCACGAGCTGGTGCATGCGGTGTTTTTTAAGCTGCTGGCGCCTGCGGGCGCGCAGGTGACCTTTGGGGCGAATCGCGAGACGGCGATGATCTATGCCTGCGCCGAGGGCGTTGTGTATTCGTGCCGGCGGTACATGGCGGTTTGCCTGGCGCCGACGGTTGTTGTGACGACAGCATTTGCCCTGGGGTTTGCGTTCTCGGACTATCCGCTGCTGTGCTACCTGGCGGCTGGTCTGCACTTGTCGGGCTGTGTGGGTGATTGGTATTACGTGCGGACCATTCTGCGCGACCGCCGTATCGTCGCCTGCGAGGATACGTCCTTTGGCGTGCGCTTTTTCGCAAAGTAGTCTTTTTGGGACGGGGCTATTTTAGCTGCCATGATGTCGGGGTGAGTTTTCTGGGACGGGGATGTCGATGAAGTCGTTGTTGCTGCATGCGTGCTGTGCACCATGCTCGCTTGAGCCGGTTCGCCTGCTGCGCGAGGAGGGGTTTGAGCCCACGATTTGCTGGACCAATCCCAATATTCAACCGCGCGATGAATGGCGGCGGCGTCTGGACGAGCTGCGCCGGTGGTGTGCCGATGGCGACATCGAGCTCATCGAGGCGGGGGAGGACCGCGAGCGCTGGGAGGCCGGCGTGGCCCCGCTGGGTGCCGATCGGCCCCGTCGCTGTCGCTCGTGCTATGCCCTGCGCTTGGCCGAGGCGTGCCGCGTGGCCCAGGAGCGCGGGTTTGAGTTTGTGGGCACGACGCTCGCCGTCTCGCCGTATCAGCTGTTCGATACCTGCAATGATGTTTTGGAGCGTCTGGCTGCCGCCCGCGGTCTCACCCCGGTGATTCGCGATTTTCGCCCGTATTATCCCGAGGCTACGCGCCGTTCGCGTGAGCTGGGCATGTATCGGCAGAATTACTGCGGCTGCCGTTTCTCGGCGGTCGAGGCGGCCATGGATCGCGCCCGCATCCGCGACGAGCGCAAAGCCGCCAAAAAGTAGTTCATTTGGGCTGGGACTTTGAGCTGTCTGTGCGGTACGGTCGTTTTTGGGAAAGTCGATTTAATTAAGCGTGTGATCGTGGCTCGCTTGATACCAAACGACGACTCCTATGATTCTAATCCTCCGTTTGTTAAACATCAGATCCGGACTTGCTGTTGCATATGAATGGGACGACAGCACAATCATGTCGTTTCCTTCTGCAAATCGCCTAATTACCGGTGTTTTACCGTCTGCGAGCGCCAATACAGCACAGCCGTTCCAAGGCTTTGCGGTGGTATCGACAAGTAGTAAGCTGCCGGGAGGGTAAATGCGGGACATTTCGTCGCCTTTGATTTTAACGAAAACGCTATGTGGGTGACGTTTGGCTACGTCTACAGGCGCGCAAGCATTTTGTTGGCCGTGCGTGATGCGGCGCTTTTGCGATTCGATATCGATGACGGGAAATGTGCCCTCCATTTCGTGGATAGCAGGGTCTTCGTCGGTGACGATTCTTTTATTTGCGAGCTTTACAGCCAAACCGTTTTCCTCGCCAACAAGTTCATCGCGGGTGCAACCGAAGAGCGCTTGTAACTTTTCAATATAGCGCTCACGGGGGGCATACCGACTTTTTTCCCAACGACAAACGGTCTCTTTAGATACCCCCAACATCTCTGCAAGTTGCGCCTGACCAAGATGCTCCATGGTGCGGAGTTTACGAATATTTGCCCCGAAGCCCATGGCTATAGATCCTCTCGCCACAGAGGGAGGCATAGACAGTTTGTGCCACCATAGCCTTTGGTGAGCTCGTCAATGGATAGCGGGAATAATTCCATTCCTGCTTTCTCAAGCGCTTCGTTGGTCCAAACGTTTTCTTCATATACGCATAGTTTTCCTGGCGAGAGCGCAAGGATAGACGTTGCGTTGTTCCGGCGTTCTCTTTCGTAGGCGGTTTGATTCCCGCCTCCGCAGTCAATCACTTTTATTGGTTCGCAACAGGCTGCAGAGAGTATTTCCGGAATCGTGCGATCGATAGGAGTGATCGTAAGGCCCCTTCCGGATCGTTTTAGTTGAATGCTGTATGCATCAACGGCATTGCATATCTCACGATCGATGAGGAACGCGTCGTGATCAATTCTACTTATGAACGTATCGAGGTGGATACGCAGCCCGTCAGAGGGGACTCGAATCGCAATTAGCTCGGTGGTCTGGAATTTATTTGAGGTCAGGAGCTCTTTGGCAAGTGACTCGACGGCGGCGGGTTCAGTTCGGTCAGAGATTCCAACTAATATTGTCTTAGCACTGATAACAATAATGTCTCCGCCTTCTATATGGTAGCTACTCCTGTTCAAATCACATATTGGAGTTTCTCCCATGATCTTGTGGTGGGTGAATATCTGCCGGTATAAGGCGACCTCACGATCACGCTCAGGCCAATACATATGATTTAGGATGATGCCGTCTCCGACTACCACAGCAGGATCACGAGTGAAAAAAAGCGTGTTGAGGGGATTGACCAAGAGCGAGGCGGGATCAAATTGCTCGTGCACGAGCGCCCGTAGTGTTTCCGACTGGTTTGAACATAGCTCAGTGTCTCCAAAGCGAATGCCGTTAAGTACTATATTCACCAATTCCTGGGTGTTCTTAGCGTTCTCAAACAGCTGGGTTATTGCCTCGAGGAACTCTCTGCCTGTTGCCCCGCTGCAACGGAGGTAGTCATCAATAAAATATTTAAGTGATTGGGGCTCAGTTTCAAGTGAGTCTTCGAGAAGGTCCCTAATTTCAATGGTTTCTACGCCATGCTTCTCAAGCAATTGAACCATGGAATCGTGCTCATACATTGCTTTGTCGAGGTCAAAACGACCGCTCCATTTTCGCAGGGAGAAAACTTGGCTGAAGTCGGCATCAGGGTAGTTTTGTGTTTCAGCTCCTGGTCGATGGACAAGTACGGCTTTTAAATGACCGATTTCATTTGTTATGTGTATGCCTTGCATGCCTGTCTCCTGTCCTGCTGGTTTTTATATAAGGCTAAGGCAGGTTCCTTGTTGTGTTGCGGAAAAGTTAAAAGACGTATGTAATTGACAAATAACATCAATTTAAAATATCAGATTGATTAATAACGTCACTTTAGCTGCCGTTCATAGGTGAAAAGCGACACGATAGCGATGGTTGCCCGACCACCGCTGAGCAACCTCATACATTTATGGTGCCAGCTGGATAGATGGGAAAAGGAATGAAGGAGGAGATATGGCAGCGGAAAGTTCGAAAGGCATCAAGCAGTTCAAGGTCCCGCATGTATATGCGATCATCTTTGCACTTATGGTCATCTTCGCTGTTCTCACGTGGATTGTTCCCTCTGGGTCCTATCAGCGTCAGGAGGTGAACGGTCGTGAAGTCACTGTCGCAGGTACGTATGAGCAGAGTGAAAAGACATATATTGACGAGGAAACCGGGGATGAAGTAGATCTCAGACAAGGTGTCTTCGATGTTCTTCAGGCTCCAACGCGCGGTATACAAGAGGCAATTGAGGTCGTTGCATTCATCTTGATTGTGGGCGGTTCGTTTCAGGTTATTACTAAAACGGGCGCTATCACGAGCGGAATGGGTCGTGTCGTTCGCCGCTTTAAGAACAAAGACATTCTAATTATTCCTATTGCGATGGTTCTCTTTGCATTGGGCGGAACGAGCTTTGGCATGGCGGAAGAAACTCTCCCGTTCTTTGCGATCTTCATGCCAATTATGATGGCTATGGGCTTCGACTCGATGACGGCGTTCATGGTCGTGTTCGTTGGAGCGCGCACGGGTTACATCGCCTCAACGATTAATCCGTTTAATGTTCTCATTGCGCAAGGTATTCTTGGTATTCAGGGCAACCCCCAGCTGTGGCTGCGTATGATTGCCTGGGTTGTTTTGACCGCCGTTGCAATTACTTGGGTTGTCCTCTATGCACGAAGGGTAAAGAAGAATCCTGAGTCATCGATCACATTTGAGGATGATATCGCCAAGAAAGTCGAGTTCGCTGCCGATGAATCTGCCCTTGATGCGGAATTTACGGGTCGTCAAAAAGGCGTGCTTGCGGTATTTATCGCTGGAATGTGCCTTATCATCTGGGGACTTGTGACCCAGGGCTGGTATATGAACGAGATTTCTGCGGTCTTTTTGGCCATGGGCTTGTTGGCTGGTGTTATTGCGGGCTTTAGTCAGGACGTCATCGCTCAGGAATTTGTTGCGGGTATCGCTGACTTTGCTTTCTCGGCAATTGTCGTTGGACTTGCGCGTGGCATCCTTGTCATTGCCTCTGACGGCATGATCATCGATACCATCCTCAATGCGCTCGCCACTGGTCTGGGCGGCATCCCGGCGGTTCTCTTTACTACGCTTCTTTATGCGGTTGAGAACCTCCTGGCGATCCTGGTTCCCAGCTCATCTGGCCTTGCAGCACTGACCGCTCCCATTTTTGGACCTTTGACCGAACTCATGGGCCTTAATCCCGAGGCTGCCGTGTGGGCTCTCTCCATGGGTAGCGCGACGATGTCTTTGATCTGTCCTACTAGCGCCATTCTTGTAGCGGGTTTGGGCGTGTGCAAGATCAAGCTTGGCCAGTGGTGGAAGACCGTTTGGAAATTCTTCTTGGTCGTGTCGCTCATCAATATCGTATTCGTAGCAATCTCGGGACTTATTGCCCTGTAGGTTTCATGGCTGAAATGGAGTAACAGGAATGCCTAAAGGACTGAATGTACACAGCGAGATTGGTAAGCTCAAGAAAGTTGTGCTTCACCGCCCCGGTCGTGACCTTGTGAACGTAAAGGCAGAAGAGTTCGAGGATGTCTGGATTCACGACTGTTTCTATCTTGATGTGGCTCAAAAGGAGCATGATGCCTTTGCGGATCTTCTGAGGAGCGAAGGTGTTGAAGTTCTCTATATGGAGAAACTCGTTGCTGAAGCGCTGGATGCATGCCCCTCGGCTCGCGCTGAGTTTACCGATACATTTATGGCTGAGAGCGGAATTGTCAATCCTATGCTTGAGCAGGCTGTTCGTGAAAAGCTCGACGCTATTTCAGATTCGTATCAGTTTGTACTTGAGGCTATGGGGGGGTATCGTTATCGTGACCTTGAGCTGCCTCGCGTCTCGACTACGCTTAGCATGATGGATAATGAGGATGCGAAGCCCGATGATTTGGTGTTGAAGCCTCTTCCGAGTTCATATTTCTCTCGCGATCCTCTTGCTTCTGTGGGCAAAGGCGTTCTGCTTCACCATATGTATTGGAAACAGCGAGATCGTGAAGTGCCCTTCTATGAAGCGATTTTCAAATACCATCCCGATTATGCAGGGACTCCGATTTGGTACGACCATAAGAATCCCTGGCATATCGAGGGCGGTGATGTGCTTAACATTAACGCTCATACCTTGGCTATTGGAATTAGCCAGCGAACTGAGGCGGCTGCGATTGAGGAGCTTGCAAAGAATTTGTTCTGGGGATCTGGGAATTCTGAGATCGATACCGTTTACGCTATTAAAATCCCCAACGGCTATGCTTACATGCATCTTGACACCGTTTGCACCATGGTGGATTTCGATAAGTTTACAGTTTATCCCGGTATTTTTGAGACCCTTCGTGTTTATCGTCTGACTCGTGGTGACTCTGAGGGAATGGTCGCTGTTCAAGAGATTGATGACACGCTTGAGCATATTCTTGAAATGGCTACTGGCGTGGAGAAGGTGCAGCTTATTGAGTGCGGTGCCGGCGATATGGTTGAGGCGTCTCGCGAGCAGTGGAACGACGGGTCGAACACTCTTGCCGTTGCTCCTGGTAAAGTCTGTGTTTACGAGCGCAATGTTGTCACAAATGATGAGCTCTACAAGAACGGTTTGGAACTTTTGGTCGTTCCCTCCGAGGAACTGTCCCGCGGTCGTGGCGGCCCGCGCTGCATGAGCATGCCCTTCTGGCGCGAAGATATTTAGTTGCAAATCCACTGTGATAGGAGATGGCGAATATGGGTGTTAATATCGCTGGTCGCAGTTTTCTGAAGCTGCTTGATTACACGACGGAAGAGATTGAGTATCTGCTTGAGCTTTCTGCCAACTTCAAAAGCATGAAGCGTGCCGGTGTTCCGCATAAATACCTTGAAGGCAAGAATATTGTTTTGCTATTTGAGAAGACTTCCACGCGTACTCGCTGCGCCTTCGAAGTTGGTGCACTTGACCTTGGCATGGGTGTAACTTATTTGGATCCGGGCTCGTCCCAGATGGGCAAAAAGGAGTCGATTGAGGACACGGCTCGCGTCCTTGGCCGCATGTATGACGGAATTGAATACCGCGGCTTTGAACAGGCGAAGGTTGAGGAGCTTGCTGCAAAAGCTGGGGTTCCCGTTTGGAATGGGCTGACTACTGAATTCCACCCGACTCAAGTGCTTGCCGATATTCTGACCATGCGTGAAGAGTTTGGAGAGATTAAGGGCAGGAAACTTACATTTTTTGGTAAGGCGGCCGGAAACGTCGCCGATTCGCTCATGGTCATTTGCGCTAAGCTCGGCATTAACTACTGTTCTTGCGGCCCAATCGGGGGAAATTCGGAGGGGGCTACATCCTATGATCCTGAACTCCTTGCAGAATGTAGTCGTATTGCGGCCGAGCATGGATCGACGATTACCATTACAGAGGATATTGAGGAAGGCGCTCGTGATGCCGATGTAATTTACACGGATGTTTGGGTTGGCATGGGTCAGCCCGCAGAGCTGTGGGAAAGCCGCATTAAGCTCATGTCGCCGTATCGTGTGACCGCTGAGGTGATGTCTATGGCAAAGCCCGAGGCAATTTTCCTCCACTGCCTTCCGAGCTTTCACGATACTAATACTACTGTTGGTGCCGAAATTGCTGAGAAGTTTGGAGTCACCGAAATGGAAGTCACGGACGAGGTTTTTGAGTCCGATAAGTCTCGTGTTTTCCAAGAAGCGGAGAATCGCATGCATACGATTAAGGCGGTGATGTGCGCAACGCTTAAGTAGCGGGGCGTTGAGAAAACAGTCGCAAATCTGTTTGCCATACTATATTTCTCTCAACAAGCTGATAGGATACAGGGGAGAATGATGCGCGCGTCAGTCGATTTTTTCGACTGACGCGCTTTGTGAAAGAGGCAAAGATGCGTACCGATGATTTTGACTACAACCTTCCTGAGGAACTGATTGCCCAGGCTCCTGCCGAGCCTCGCGACTCCTGCCGCCTGCTAGTGGTTGATCGCAAGGGCTCCCAGGCGGGAACGCCGCTGGAGCACGGCGGTACCGTTGAACACCGCATCTTCCGTGACATCATCGACTATATCGAACCGGGCGACGTGCTCGTCATCAACCAGACGCGTGTGATGCCGGCCCGTCTGATCGGTCGCAAGACGGGCTCGGGCGGCGTGGTCGAGACGCTGCTGCTCAAGCGCCGCGAGGACGTGGATCCGCTCGGCCATGTTTGGGAGTGCCTGGTCAAGCCGGGCAAGCGTCTGAAGCCCGGTGCTCAGATTGAGTATCGCGCCGGTGGCGCCCATGCGCCCGAAGGGGCTCCCGTGGTGCTGACGGCCGAGGTCGTCGACTTTGTCACCGATAGCCGCGGCGGCCGTCTGGTGCGCTTCGAGCCAGCCGGTTGCAATGCCGCCGGCGAGCCGCGCACGCTCGACGAGGCCATTCACGCCGCCGGCCACGTGCCGCTGCCGCCCTACATTACCGATTACGAGGGCGATCCCGAGAAGTACCAGACCGTCTACGCCATGAAGGAGGAGCACTCGGCTGCCGCTCCTACGGCGGGTCTGCACTTTACCCCCGAGCTCATGGCCGCTATCGAGGCCAAGGGCGCGAAGTTTGCCGCCGTCGAGCTCGAGGTGGGTATTGATACCTTCCGTCTGGTGGAGGAGGACGACCCCACGCAGCACGTCATGCACACCGAGCGCTACCACGTGTCACAGGAGGTTGTCGACGCCGTGCATAAGGCGAAGGCCGAGGGGCACCGCGTGATCGCCGTCGGCACCACCGCAGTACGCTCGCTCGAGAGCGCCTTTGACGCCGATGCTCCGGTGTCCAATCCGGCCGTGACAGCGCGCTATTTTGAAGGCCGCGAGGACGGCGCTGACACGCTCGGCCGCGGTGACATCGTGGTGCGCGAGAACGCCACGACGCAGCTCTACCTCATGCCCGGCTCGACCTATCACGTGGTCGACGCGCTGATCACGAACTTCCACGTGCCGCGCTCCACGCTCATGATGCTCGTAAGCGCGCTTGCCACCCGCGACCAGATCATGGATGCCTATGCCGCCGCCATCGAGGAGCGCTACCGCTTCTTCAGCTTCGGCGACGCAATGCTCATTTTGTAGGTTACGGCGTTTTACAAACGACGTAACCGGCCGACGCTGCAAACCCGCCAGAGCGGCAATCTGACGTTCAATCGTCGGGCATGACCAGAAGGTCAATGCCCTCCTCTTTCACGTCACCTTGCTCGCTTAGGGGTGTTTTCGCTGACTTTGCCAAAGCATCGGCAGGTACTCATTGGGGACGTGCTTAAATGAGTGCCTGCAGAATGAGAGTGGATAATCTCCCGTTTTTGGCCTGCTTGGGGGCTCAAAGTGGGAGATTATCCACTCTCGTCATTGGGCTAGTCGTTGGGGACGTTCTTGTTTGACTAGTCGTTTAAGAACGTCCCCAACGACTACTTGCTCGCGAACAGCCAGACTAGGATGATCACCAGGATTGCGGCGACGATGCAGACGATGGCGCCGGTGAATTTGATGCGTGAGTCGCGGGTACGCTCGCGCACCGCGTCCTCGGTGGCCTCGAGCTGGGCGACTTCTCGCTCGGTCTCGGTGTGTTCGGCTTTGTCTCGGGCCAAGGATCCTGCAAGCGACTCAGTGATCTCTGGGTGGTCGTGCACCTCGGTCGCCTGTTCGATGATCGACTGCGCATGTGCGGCATCTGTTTGGGCGTTGGCGATGGTCTGCTCCTGGTCGCGGCGTGCCTTGTCCTCGGCAGCGATCTTCTCGCGCAGTTCGCGCTGACGAGTCGCGGCGGCGGTCTTCGCCGTCTGCAGCTCGTCGCGCGCGGCATCGGCTTCGGTCGTCACGGCTTGGTGCGCGCGTTTTGCGTCGGCGATAGGGGCTTGAGCCTGCTCGACGGCCTGCTCGGCTGCGGCAAGCGAGTGCTCAAGGTCGGCGGTGATGCGCGGGACATCTTCTTCGGCTTTACGCAGGGCATCTGCCGTGTCGGAAATCTGCATCGAGAGCTCGCTGGTGCGCACCGTATAGTTGGCGGGATTTGCCGAGGGATTGCGTTGCAGCTCGGCATACTCATGACGCAGCGTCTCGAGCTGGGCGCGCGTGGC
Organism: Collinsella sp. AF14-35; assembly: GCF_003464565.1. Taxonomy (NCBI): domain Bacteria; kingdom Bacillati; phylum Actinomycetota; class Coriobacteriia; order Coriobacteriales; family Coriobacteriaceae; genus Collinsella; species Collinsella sp. AF14-35. The sequence goes on along the minus strand of NZ_QRZD01000025.1, from coordinate 2,427 downwards.
GTCGACGGTTTGTTGTGCGGCGGCAATGCCGGCGTCTCGCTCTGCCTTCACCTTGTCGCGGATGCGCTTGGAATCCTCAAGACGTCGAACGAGGCGGTTGCCGGTCTCGCGTGAGCTCGCCTCGCGGGCCTCCACGGCGTCGAGCGCGGCCTTCAGGCGGAGCTCAGTCGCGTCATCCTCTGTCTTCATTTGTTCGAGCTGACCCTTGAGCTCTGTCGCTTTGGAGGCGTGGGCATCACGGTCAATCTCGGCGGCCGCTGCAGTCTTTTGGGCTGTGGCAATCGCCTGGCGCTGGTCGGCGACGATCTGGTCGTAGCGGCCTGCGATATCCTGGCGCGTCTCGAGTTCCTCGGTCTGGTCGGCAATGCGCTGCTCAAGTTCGGCCAGGTGGGCACGGGCATCGGCAAGTGCCTTTTTCGCGGCGTTCATCTCGCGCATGGCCGAGGCGCCCTGGGCGATAAAGGTGCCCACGGCGTTCGCGGTGTTCGAAACGGCGGTCCCCAGATCGCGGCTCGCGGCGGGGGAGTGCGGGGCGGTCGGGCGAGCGGTGTCGGCAGCGTCCGCATCGGTAGCCTGCGGCGCGGCGATATTGCCGGTGCCGCCCTCGACCACAGAAAAGCCTGCTGCGTGCGGGTCGACCGCATCGGCGCCAATCGTGGGATGCTCGAGCTGCAGAAACGAGGGCATGGCGCTGCCCTGGTCGGCAACCGGAGTCTCGCCGGGTACGAAGGTCGAGGCTGCCTCGGCGGCCTCCTCTTCCTCGGCGTCAACGTCAGCGTCGGCCACGGCGTCTTTCATCGCTTTGACGGCATCCATCATGGAGTCCATGACGGCGTCGAGCTCTTCTTCCGAAGAAACCTCGATAGGGCCCGCAGCTTGCGGAGCGGCATCCTGTACGGGGTCGTCGTCCTGAGCGGGCGCATCGTCGTTTTGCTCGCCGGCATCTTCGGCGCCGGGGGTTTCCGCCGTAGCGCTTTCGTCCAAGATGGGGTCGTCGAGGTCAATATCATCGCAGGTCACAGCGTCGGCATCTGCAGTGACGTCTGCGGAATCATCAATATGCTGTTGAGTCTGGGGGTCCAGCTCGTCTGTCATAGGCATGTGCTCCTCATCGTTGTTTGTCACCCTATGATAAAGTCTCGCGCCGACATCCCGCGCACTGCAGCAAAGTTTCAAAACGTGTTCGATGGCTCGCGTCGATAGCAAAAACTCGGCCACTTTATCCAGTTTGTACTTGACATTCCCTTCGCCGAAAGACGTTGCGCCGTTCGCCTGCCATGGGCTTTATTTTTCACTTGAACCCGCTAAAGTTGCATTTCAGCTTTTGGCGCGTGAAGTTGGATGCGCGCAGTCGACGGGCAGGCCCGTCGCGATTTGAAAGGACTTTATATGGGACTTTTCACTGGTAAGACCGTGATCGTTACCGGCGGCGGCAAGGCCACGCTTAAGGACGGCTCCGCTGGCTCCATCGGCTACGGCATCGATATCGCATTTGCCAAGGAGGGCGCGAACCTTGTCATCACTGGCCGCAACGTCGCCAAGCTCGAGGCCGCCAAGGAGTCTCTCGAGGCCGAGTACGGTGTCAAGGTTCTGCCTGTTCAGGCCGATGTCTCGGCTGGTCAGGACAACGAGGCCGTCGTCCAGAACGTCATCGACAAGGCCATTGAGGAGTTCGGCCGCATCGACGCCGTCGTCAACAATGCTCAGGCCAGCGCTTCGGGTGTGACCATCGCCGACCACACCATGGATCAGTTTAACCTGGCCATTTATTCCGGTCTGTATGCTACCTATCTGTACATGCAGAAGGCCTATCCGCACCTGAAGGAAACCAAGGGCTCCGTGGTCAACTTTGCCTCGGGCGCCGGCCTGTTTGGCAACTATGGTCAGTGCAGCTATGCCGCCGCCAAGGAGGGCATCCGTGGTCTGACTCGCGTTGCCGCCAACGAGTGGGGCAAGGACGGCATCAACGTCAATATCGTTTGCCCGCTTGCTTGGACCGCCGCGCTCGAGAACTTCCAAGATGCCTATCCCGAGGCGTTCAAGGCCAACGTCCACATGCCGCCGGCGGGTCACTACGGCGACGTCGAGAAGGAAATCGGCCGCGTTGTCGTTCAGCTCTGCGGTCCCGACTTTAAGTATATGAACGGCGAGACCGTCACCCTCGAGGGTGGCATGGGCCAGCGCCCGTAGGAGTTACGGCGTTTTACCAAACGCCGTAACGGGCCGACGCTGCGCGGTCACCAGAGCGACAACTTGTCATTCAAAGAGGGCGGCATGACCAGAAGGTCTATGCCGCCCTCTTTTCATGCCAATTTGTTCGCTCTGGTGACCGCTCGCTGACATTGCCAGAACATCGGGGCTACCCTGGCTGTTGGATGTAGTCGTTGGGGACGTTCTTGTTTGACTAGTCGTTTAAGAACGTCCATT
>NZ_QRZD01000024.1:0-35892 GCF_003464565.1 Collinsella sp. AF14-35 | reverse complement strand
CGACGGACCTCGGGACGCTCTTACACCACGTCTGCGCGCGCCACCGTGAGGTCTGGCGGACGCTGAAGCCAGGCGGGACAATTCTTATCTGCAACGAGAGCAATGGCGATACGGACAAGGACGAGAGGTGGACGCAGATCATCGGCGGCATGACCATCTACAAGGACATTGAATTAAAGGCATGTCTGGAGCAGGCGGGTTTTCACGAGGTGCAGATACACAAAAAGAAAAATTGGCTCTGCGTCACGGCGCGGAAGTAGGGGTATCAAGCACGGGCATTTTTGCATCCATCCTGCACATGGCGATAGGCATGACGGTCATAGCGGCTATGCTGGCGGCAATTATGACAGTTTTTATTCACTGAGGAAGAAACCTATGAAATGTAAAATTGAGAAAAACACCGTGCAGGAGACGCTGATCCTCCCGCTGTATTCCCGGAAGCTGTGTACGGAGTTGTACCCGAACCTTTACAGGGATGAAACAGCGGTTCGTCTGCTCGACCAGATCGACTACGACTTTTCAGAGGCAGAGAAAAACTCCCGCAGCCTGATACAGCGCTTTGGTGCGCTGGAGGTGGCCACACGGCAGAGTGATCTTGCTTTCGAGGTGCGGGATTACCTGAAAGGCCACCCCAATGCGGCGGTGGTCAATCTGGGCTGCGGGCTGGACAACACCGGCAGAACCTGCGACAACGGTAGATGCAAGATCTACAATCTGGACTTCCCGGATGTGATTGCCTTGCGGCAGCAGCTACTGCCCGCCGGGGATCGAGAACAAAATATCCCCTGCGACCTGAAAGACACCGCATGGTTTAGCAAAATCGATGCCTCCCGCGGGGCGGTGTTCTTTGCCTCCGGGGTGTTCTATTACTTTCTGACCCAGCAGGTCCGGGAACTGGTGCGGGGGATGGCGGACGCTTTCCCCGGCAGTGTGCTGGTCTTTGATGCTGCCAATCGGACGGCGGTAAAGATGATCGCAAAAACATGGCTTAAGACTGCAAAAATCAAGGATGTGGGGGCATATTTTGCGGTTTCGGATGCCGCCAAGGAAATCGGCACGTGGGACAGCCGTCTGCAGGTCACAAGTCGCGGCTATATGCTGGGCTACAACGATTTGAGAGACTCTTCTGTCAGCTGCTTTTTCCGGTTTCTCGCAAGGGTCGGTGACAACGGGATGAAAATGCAAATCGTGAAAATAAGATTTTAAGAGGCGAAAACGAAGCGCATTCACTTTGACGTCGAAGAAGACGGCTTTTACGGCGCATATTGGGCGTGCAAGGACACGCATACAGCAGCGGGCACGGATTCAATTGAAACCGTGCCCGCTATCTGATACTATATTATTTTATCGAACGTATGTTCTATTCCCACTCAATCGTCGCGGGCGGCTTGGACGTGATGTCGTAGCACACGCGGTTGGCGCCGGGAACCTCGGCCACGATGCGGCCGGAGATGCGGGCAAGCACGTCGTAGGGCAGCTTGGCCCAGTCGGCGGTCATGGCGTCGCTGGACTCGACGGCGCGCAGGATGATCGGGCGCTGATAGGTGCGCTCGTCGCCCATAACGCCGACGGACTTAATGTCGGGCAGGACCGCGAAATACTGCCAGCAGCTGTGCTCGGAGTTGCGCTCGCCGGTCTGCTCAAACAGACGCTGGTTGTAGGCGTCGAGCTCCTCGCGCACGATGGCGTCGGCGTTCTTGAGGATCTCGAGCTTCTCCTTGTCGACCGCACCGATGATGCGGATGGCCAGACCCGGGCCCGGGAAGGGCTGACGGAACACGATATGGCCCGGCAGGCCGAGCGCCAGACCAAGCGCACGGACCTCGTCCTTAAAGAAGTGGTCGAGCGGCTCGATGAGGTCGAAGTGCACGCCCTCGGGGAACGGGATCAGGTTGTGGTGGCTCTTGATGGTGGCCGTCTTGCCGCCCGTCTTGCGAGCGCCAGACTCGATGATGTCGGGATAGATGGTGCCCTGAGCCAGGTACTTGACCGGCTTGCCATCGGTCTCGAGCTGCTGCGCCACGGCGAAGAACTCTTTCCAGAACTGCGTACCGATGATGCGGCGCTTCTCCTCGGGCTCGGTCACGCCGGCCAGAAGCTCGGCATAGCGGTCCTCGGCGTGGACGTGGATAAAGTCGACGTCAAACTGCTTGGTGAAGACCTCCTCCACCTGCTCGGGCTCGCCCTTGCGCAGCAGGCCGTGGTTGATGAACACGCAGGTCATCTGCTTGCCCACGGCGCGAGCGCCCAGCGCAGCCACGACGGAGGAGTCGACGCCGCCGGACAGGGCCAGAATCACGCGGTCGTCGCCGACCTTCTCGCGGAACTCGGCCGTCATGGTCTCGACCAGGTTGTCCATGCTCCAGTTGGGCTCCAGACCGCAGATCTCAAACAGGAAGTTGCTCAGCAGCTGCTGACCGTACTCGGAGTGCTTGACCTCGGGGTGGAACTGCGTGGTGAAAATCTTGCGCTCGACGCACTCCATGGCGGCAACCGGGCACACGTCGGTGCTGGCGGTAACGGTAAAGCCCTCGGGCACCTCGGACACGGCGTCGCGGTGGCTCATCCACACGGTCTGCTCCATGGGCGTGGAGTTAAAGAGCTTGGCGCCTGCCGTGCGCGTGATAGTGGCGCGGCCGTACTCGCCCACCTCGGAGTGGCCGACCTTGCCGCCGAGCGTCACGGCCGTGATCTGATGGCCGTAGCAGAAGCCCAGGACGGGAAGGCCCAGGTCAAAGATGGCGGGATCGATGGACGGAGCGTCCTCGGCATACACGGAAGCCGGGCCGCCGGAAAGGATGAGCGCAGAGGCGTTCATCTCGCGAATCTCATCGGCCGAGATGTCGCAGGGAACAATCTCGGAATACACGTTGAGGTCGCGGACGCGACGGGCAATGAGCTGACCGTACTGCGCACCAAAGTCGAGTACGAGGACCTTTGCGGAAGCCTTTTGATCCATGGTTTCCCCCTCTTGTTGGCGGGGAGCCGGTGCCCACCCGCGTGAATGAACAAAAATAACTTTCATAGTGTACACGTTATATGGGGTTTCTCGTCCCTCACAGCCATCAGCGCACGGCAAACGCACGACCTGGGCCCCTATTTGACGGCAATTGAAGTATTACCAAACGTTACAGATGATGTAATACGCTTGAACATTGGACGCCCTGTGCCACAATACTGCCGAACGACTCCGCCTCTGCGGCGGCAAATACGATAGGAATACCAGCATGAAGCGCATCCTTCTCATCGCCACGGGCGGCACCATCGCATCGACCGAGGACGGCAACGGCCTCTCCCCCGCCCTGACCGGTGAGGAGCTCGCCCAGAGCGTCCCCGAGATCTCGGGCCTCTGCGAGCTCGACGTGATGCAGCCCATGAACATCGACAGTACCAATATGCGCCCGAGCGACTGGATGCGCATCCGCGATGTCATCGTCGAAGGCTATGCCGATCACGACGGCTTTGTGGTCCTGCACGGCACCGACACCATGAGCTACACCGCGGCAGCGCTTTCCTACCTGATTCAGGACAGCCCCAAGCCCATCGTGCTCACCGGCTCGCAAAAGCCCATGGGCAATCCCTTTACCGACGCCAAGCTCAATCTGTACCAGAGCCTGCTCTATGCGCTCGACGAGCATTCGCACGATGTTTCAATCGTGTTTGGCGGCGTCGCTATTGCCGGTACGCGCGCCCGCAAGCAGCGCACCATGAGCTTTAACGCGTTTATTAGCGTCAACTATCCGCCCATCGCCTACATCCGCAACGACCGCATCGTGCGCAACGGGCTTCACGGCACGCATCAGGGCGAAAACCCGGTGCGTTTCTACGACAGCATCGACCCGCGCGTATTTGTACTCAAGCTCACGCCCGGCGTAAACCCGGGCATCCTCGACGCCCTTGCCGATAGCTACGATGCCGTAATCCTGGAGACCTTCGGCATTGGCGGCATTCCCGAGTTTGGCGAGTCCGGCGAGTCATTCCAGGAGGCGATTTTCCGCTGGGTCGATTCGGGTCGTACCGTCGTTATGACCACGCAGGTCCCCGAAGAGGGCCTCGATCTGGGCGTTTATGAGGTCGGCCGTGCTTACGCCGATCATCCGGGCATTCTGCGCGGCGATGACATGACCACCGAGACGCTCGTGGCCAAAACCATGTGGGCACTCGGCCAGTCACGTGATGCGGCCGAGATTCAGCGCCTGTTCTACAGCCAAGTCAACCACGACCGCATCCCGATGGCGTAATTCAGTTATCGACGGGTATCCCCTATTCGATCCCCTCGAGAAGCTCTGACACCGTCATGCCGAGTGCGGGCGCGATCTTAAATAGAACCTTGAGCGTGAAATTTGCCGTCCCATCTTCGATTCGGTCGAGGTAGGGTCGGCTGATTCCTGTCGCCACACAAAAATCAACCTTGGAGATACCAAGGTCCCTGCGTGTCTCTTCGACCCGCCTGCCAAGAATCTGTTTCGCACGTTCGTCCATGCAGCCGAGTTTGAAATGGAGCTGAACAAAAACGTAAACTATAGTTTACGTTTTGCCGAATACACAGGAGTTTTCTATGTCGGGTTCTTCGGTCCGCATGTACCGAGCCACGCTTCGCACAAACAGCGCACCGCCCAAGCTCGTCGTCGTTGAAGCCGAATGCCTTTCGCCCGATGAGCGCACAGCATTTGCATTGCTATCAAGTCGCGTCGCCGCCGTTCTGGTCCCTTGCCCGGCGCAAGGTGAACTTGCCATCCAATGCCAAACGCACAGCTGCCCGCTCAATCAGGCTGCCGTAATCGCAACCAGCCAACGCGGCCTGCCGCTCCTTCTAGAAGCCGGCATCGCACTCGCCCTTCGTGGCGCCGGATACGAAAACGAGACCGCCGCCGACATGGTCTTTAAACCACGATCGAGCGGCGGCCTCGCAGCAGCCATTGAATATATGTGCAGACTCGTTGCCTAAAAGGACAAGCTAGAAACCAAGGCCAAAGCCCGTTCCGGTAATCGCCGAGTACATAAAGTAAACGTTGACCACGTTGAGGAACACACCCGTGATGCAACCGTTGCGCAGGTAGCGCTCGCACACGATGCGCGCCATGGCGGCGGAGTCATCATTGTTCTTTGCCTGGCGTCCCGCCGTAAAATACGTCGCCACGCTCAGCAGCAAGTTGAGCACCGGCAGCGCCAGCAACTCGTAGCTCTTGCCCCAGCGCGTCGCCTCGCCGGCGGCATTAAACTTTGTTGCCACCTCGGGGCCAATGTTGGGGATAACACACGCTGCGACCACCAGCGGAATCACCGCAAGCACGAGCAGCGCAATACCCATGTAGCCGGCTTTTTTGCCATATTTAAACATGTGCGTCGTCCTTACACGTTAAAGCGGAAGTGCACGACGTCGCCATCGGCCATGACATAGTCCTTGCCCTCAATACGCAGCTTGCCGGCGGCCTTGGCGCCCTGCTCTCCGCCGAGCTCGATGTAGTCGTCATAGCCAATGACCTCGGCCTTAATAAAGCCGCGCTCAAAGTCGGTGTGGATGACACCGGCAGCCTGCGGAGCGGTCGCACCCTGACGCACCGTCCAGGCCTTGACCTCCATCTCGCCGGCCGTAAAGAACGACTGCAGGCCGAGCAGCTTATAGGCCGCCTGCGCGAGCACGTCCAGGCCGGGCTGCTCCAAGCCCAGGCTCTCCAGGTAGTCGGCGGCGTCCTCGGGATCGAGCTCGGAAAGCTCGGCCTCGATCTTGGCGCAGATGGGCAGCGGCTTGACGCCATCGATGGGCGCCAGGTCCTCGTTGAGCATGTCCTCGTCCACGTTTGCCACGTACAGGATGGGCTTCATGGTGAGCAGGAACAGGCCCTTGGCGGCAGCACGCTCCTCGTCGGTCATCTCCATGGATGCGGCGCGCTTGCCCTCGTTGAGCCAGGCGAGCAGGCGCTTGGCGACCTCGAACTTGGGCATGAGCTCCTTGTCGCGCTTGGCCTCCTTCTCGAGCTTAGGCAGCTGCTTCTCGAGCGTGCCCATGTCGGCCAGGATGAGCTCGGTCATGATGGTGTCGGCATCGCCGGCGGGATCGACGAACTCGCCCGTGCGGCCCACCTCACGCATGACGTTGGGATCCTTAAAGTAGCGCACGACCTCGCAGATGGCGTCGGTCTCGCGAATGTTGGCCAAGAACTGGTTGCCCAAGCCCTCGCCCTCGTTGGCGCCCTTCACCAGACCTGCGATGTCGACGAACTCGACCGTCGCCGGCACAATGCGACCCGGGTTAACGATGTCGGCGAGCTTTTGCAGGCGGCTATCGGGCACGTCGACGATACCCACGTTGGGGTCGATCGTGGCGAACGGATAGTTGGCGGCAAGGCCGGTCTTTTTGGTAAGCGCGGTGAACAGCGTCGACTTGCCTACGTTGGGCAGGCCCACGATACCGATGGAAAGGGACACGACAGCTCCTTTTGGTACAAGCATTTCAAACTGCATAAGTATAGCGCCGCCGCAGCATCTGGGCTAACCCGGACGCCACGGCGGCACGAATGAAGCAGAGATAGGGGTCGCTGACTAGTCCGCGAGCTTCTCCACCTGGTCGAGCATCTTATCGAGCTTGGCCTTTGCCTCGGCCTTGACCTTCTGGGCTTCTTCATGGGCCTTCGCCTTCTGGGCGGCCTTTTCCTCGGCTTCGGGATCGACGACGACCAGATTGGACGCGTCGTGCTCAACCAACTTGAGCGCATGCTCAGGGCACACCTTGACGCAGGCACCGCAGCCCAAGCAATACGTGGACTCCAGTGCAAAGCGGCCGCTTCCCACCAGATCGCAGGCGAACGTGGGGCACACATTGACGCACTCGCCGCACGACGTGCACTTGTCAAAATCGCACTCCGGCGTGCTCACCTGCATGTTCTGGGCAAGCTCGGGATGGTTTTGCAGCGTCGAGAGCACCAGCTGTCGCCCGTGCGTAAGCGTACGGCGACGTTTGGCCGTCGTGGTGCCGCACATGGTATTGAGCGTGCGCTCCAGCTGGGTAATCTGGTGGCGGTGGGCTTTGAGCTTCTGCGTCACCGAGGCCAGCGCCGCCGTTGCCGGGTTGAGCTTGGTCACGGTAAGGCCCGTGGTGCGGGCAATCTTATCCATGTACTCCTTGCGCTCGTACTCGCGGCGCTTATGACATTTGAGGCTCTTTGGGTCGACCTCCAGGCCCATGCCCGTACCGGCCCACTCCTCGGCGGTAGCGATGGCCTCGCCCAGAATGTCCTCACCGCCGGTGTTGCGGCATTTATCGCACACGCCCAACGGCAGGTACACACTCACGTTGGGATAGTCCGCCAGTACCGAGAACCAGGTCTCGGCCGTAATATCGCCCACGCAGGCAACGACGACCTCGTTCTCGCGCGGCATGCGCTTAAGGGCGCGCGTGCAGGTGACGTAGGCGGTCTCGTGGCTCGTAGCTGCCGAGACAATGTCGTCATACAGGTTTTTGGGCGCCAGACGCGGCGAAATAATCGCCTCAGTCGGACAGGCGGCAGCGCACAGGCCGCACTTGCGGCAGGTATCGAGGATCTCGATGGCGTCTTCCTCGACCTCGATGGCGTTGACCGGGCACACGTCCATGCACGCGGTGCAGCCGCTCTTTTCGTTTTTGCAGGTCAGACACGGAATCGTGTTGCCGCGCGGACGCTCCTTGTAGTCGGCAGGATTCCACTGCGGCGCCGACGGATCGAGCGCATCGGTCACGCCGCCAAGCGGGTTTTTAAGAAAGTCGAAACCCTTGCTGATCTCGATAATGTCATCAAATAGATCGTGTTCCTGCGCCATGCGCGGCCCCTCCCTGAGCAGTGCAAACAAGCAAGAGATAATGATACGCTATCGGCCCGTGCCTCGGGCAAATTACACGCGGAGCACCTTTGCGGCAAATAGCCTATGGCCTATCGCCGCCCCGATTGCACAAGGTCGATCAAGCGCCAAACTATGCCTCGCGCATGAGCTCGACGAGCTTTTGCTTGGTCACCTTGGCCTGCTCGTTGGCCATATTGCGTTCGTTTCTAAAGGCCGCATCCGCAACGCTCATCAGGTCGGCATCGGAAATCTCGCCAAGGCCCAGCTCCTCGAGCGTCGTCGGCAGACCAACGCGCTGACAAAACTCGAGCACCTGTTCAAGCTCGGGCGCACGCTCCAGACGAAGCTGGACCACCAGACCAAACGCTACGGCCTCGCCGTGCATAGCCTTGCACTCGGGCAAAATCGTCAGGCCGTTGGCGATGGCATGCGCCAACGCCAAGCCGCCGCTCTCAAAGCCGACGCCCGAGAGCAGAATATTGCACTCGATCAGGCGCTCAACCGCCGGCGATATACGGCCCTTTTTGAGATCGCGCTTGGCAGCGACGCCGCACTCCATGAGCGTGTCATAGCAGGCACGAGCCGTAACCAAGGCCAAGTGTCCCGGCGCGCCACCGTGTTCGTTCGCACCTCTCGCCGCGGCGCATGAACGCGCCTCGAAGTACGTTGCCAGTGCGTCGCCCATACCGGCGACCGTCATCCGCAGTGGTGCTGCCGCAACCACGTTGGTATCAACCACGACCAGATCGGGATTTTTGTCGAGCACCAGGTAGCGGTCGAACGACCCGTCCTCGTGATACAGCACCGAAATCGCGCTGCACGGACCGTCCATCGAAGCCGCCGTGGGGCATACGCACAACGGCAGCTCAGCATAAAACGCAACGGCCTTTGCGATATCGAGCATCTTGCCGCCGCCAATGCCCACCACCATGTCGCAATACTCGGCCCGGGCTTCCTTGGCCATTTCGACAACGGCATCTTCCGTACACGGACCGTTGTAAATCTTAAAGAACGGCTCGCTTAGATCTTCATCCAGAAATCCATCGACGATCTGCCTGCACAGCCGATCCTCGGTGCCCTGGTCAAACAAGACATAGGCAGCGCAGCCCAACCATGACAAATACCTGCCCTGACGCGAAAGTTCGCCCGGCCCCTGAACATACCGGCCGGGACCGCCGTAAACCATAGGAAGCGCCATACGAGAATCCGCCCTTCATCAAACAACGATTGGTGCAAAGTAACCTGACCCCTTTGCACCAACTTGGTGCGATGGGGTCAGGTTAGTTTGCACCATAGCAAAAAGGGGCAAAGCCGTCTGCTGGCTTTGCCCCTTCCTTAGCTTGATTTACTCATCCATGAGATAGTAGTGGCCCAGTGCGTCTGCACCCAGAATGGCGTTTGCGACCATCTCGGGCGTCACCTCAAACGGCATGTTGCACATGGTGTCATCGGGCGCGCAGGCGGCCTCGGCAACAATCATGGCCTGCTCGCGCGTAAGCTCGGCAACGCCAAGTTCCTTCATCGTGACCGGCAGGCCCAGCTCAATGCAGAAGCCCAAGACTTCCTCGAGTTTCTCAGTCGGGGCATCCTCGAGTACCAGCTGGACGATAGTGCCAAAGGCGACCTTCTCGCCGTGATACATGCCGTGGCACTCGGGCAGCATCGTCAGGCCATTGTGGATGGCATGAGCAGCAGCAAGGCCCGAGCTCTCAAAGCCAATGCCCGAAAGCAGCGTATTGGCCTCGATGATATGCTCGACGGCAGGCGTCAACGCTCCCTTCTCCAGCGCGACCTTAGCCTTGACGCCGTCGGCCATAAGTGTCTCGTAGCAGAGCTTGGCGAGCGCCAGGCCGGCCATTCCGCCCTTGCCGCCAGCGCAGGTGCCACCGTCGGCATCGTGCGTTGCCTGGGCCTCGAAATAGGTTGCGAGCGCATCGCCCATACCGGAAACCGTCAGGCGCACCGGGCTCGCCGCGATAACCGTCGTGTCCATAAGGACAATATTGGGGTTTGCCTTAAGGAAGAGATACTTGTCGAACTGGCCGTCATCGGTATAGAGCACGGAGAGCGCCGAACACGGGGCATCGGTCGAAGCAATGGTGGGGCAAATGATAACCGGGGACTCCAGGTAATAGGCGACGGCCTTCGCGGTGTCGAGAATCTTGCCGCCACCGACGCCGACGATGATGTCGCAACCGTTGTCGCGAGCGAGCGCAACCAGGCGATCGACCTCGCCCTTGGAGCACTCACCGTTAAAGTCCTCAAACAGCAGCTCGGCCTTAGCCTCGGCAAAGCCGCCCTCGATCTTGGCACCGACGCGCTTCTTGCCCGAAGGCGTCACGATGACGAGGGCCTTAGCGCCAAGCGGCTCAACATAAGAGCCGAGCTTGGCCAGCTCGTCCGGGCCCTGGATGTACTTGCTGGGGCTATTGAAAATTGCAGCCATAACCATCCCATTCTCTAAAAGAAAAAGAAAGGGGCTCCGTACGGATACGTGCGGAGCCCCTCGTTACGATAACAAGAGTCGATTAGAAATCGATGTCGGTGTCGTAGTAGCAGGCCTTGAGGATCTTCTCGAAGTCGGCAGCCTTGGTCTCACGCGGGTTCTCGGGCGTGCAGGCGTCGGTCTCGGCGTTCGCAGCGATCTCGGGCAGCTTGGCGAGGAACTCCTCCTCGGAAACCATCTGCGGGTTCTCGGCGTCGACCTTCACGCCACCATTCGCGTAATCCTTGATGGACTGCGGAATGTTGAGCTGGTCATTGAGGTCGCGAATCTTCTGGACGAGCGCAGCGATGAGCTCCTCGTTGGTCTCGCCGGGAAGGTGCAGGATCTCCTTGGCCACGTAAGCGTAACGCTCAGCAGCACGCGGGTCCTTGGAGTTCCACTGGATAACCTTGCCCAGGTACATGGCGTTAGCGGCACCGTGGATGATGTGGCCGTTCTCGAAGGCAGCACCGGTCTTGTGAGCCATGGAGTGAACGATGCCGAGCAGGCCCGAGGAGAAGGCGATACCGGCGATGCACTGAGCCTCGTGCATGTGCTGACGGGCCTCATGGTCGCCAGCATAGGACTTGGGCAGCCACTCGACGATCTCGCGGATGCCGTGCAGGGCGTTGGCATCGGTGAACATAGAAGCGCAGGTGGAAACGTAGGCCTCCATGCAGTGGGTCAGAGCGTCCATGCCGGTGTGAGCGCAAAGCTTAGCAGGCATGGTATAGGTGAGCTCGGGGTCGACGATGGCGACATCCGGGGTGATGTTGAAGTCGGCCAGCGGGTACTTGATGCCCTTGGCGTAGTCGGTGATGACGGAGAAGGCAGTGACCTCGGTAGCGGTACCGGAGGTAGAGGAGATGGCGCAGAAATGAGCCTTCTGACGCAGCTCGGGGAAGCTGAACGGCTGGATGATGTTATCGAAGGACTCCTCGGGATACTCGTAGAAGACCCACATGGCCTTAGCGGCATCGATGGGCGAGCCGCCGCCGATGGCGATAATCCAGTCAGGCTCGAACTCGCGCATGGCCTCGGCGCCCTTCATGACCGTCTCGATGGACGGATCGGACTCGACGCCCTCGAACAGCTTGACCTCGAAGCCGCCTTCCTTAAGGTCGGCCTCAACGTCCTGCAAGAACCCGCCGCGGCGCATAGAGCTGCCGCCAGAAACGATGATGGCCTTCTTGCCCTTGAGGTTCTTCACCTCGTGGCGAGCGCCCTCACCAAAGTACAGATCGCGAGGATTGGTAAAACGTCCCATACTGTGCCTCCTAAACAAGCCCCTCTTAGACTTGCGTATATAACGGAGCACCCGATTGGCTCCGTTAGGACCGTTTTGCGCGTTGCCGGCGATGACAATGCGCGATGTCTAAACGTCTCAACGCTCAGACAAACACTATTCTACCGTTCTGGTTGGTCAGTTATTCACCTAAAGCCGACAATGATGAAACGTTTTTTCTATCCCTGAAGACCCTTGTGGGGCATTCATACTCCCAAGCTGGGCAAACGTTTTATCAAGGTTGACCACATATCCCGGGCAGGACTGTGCCCCTCCAAAATGCGCCCCGTTCGCCGCCAAAAATCGACCGTTTGCGGCACCGTGATACCACTCAGTCGTCCAAGGTGCCGACATTTGTGCGACATCCGTCTTCGTGGTGCAAAGGTGCATGTCCAAGTGCGGCACCCCCGGTGTGCCACATGCGGGTAAACTAGAACTTTATATAGAGACATTTGAACCCTAACCGCAGCAAAGGAGGCCCCATGGCATTCGATCCCATTCAAGAGGATTGCCATCGCCTCGTTCTTGAGGCCTTGCGCCGCGACAATATCCCGCTCACCGACGGCCCCGCCGTCGAGCGTCTGATGGAGCAATTCACCCGCAACCCCGCGCCGCTCATCGTGCACGACTGCGACCGCGCCGGGCACCTCATTGCCAAGGTGGTCGAGGCTGTCGACTACCGCATCCCCTTTATCCCCGACGACGCCCAGGCAGAGCAAGAAGAAGCCGCAGCCGAGAACATGCTCCGCGAGGCAGCCGCGCTCGATCCGGCCAACTGGGATGCCCAGCGCATGCTGACGGCGCTCACCGCCGAATCCAACGAGGAATACGTACAGTACCTGGTGTCCAAGTGCGATGAAGTCGAACACGACCTGGCGCTCAAGATCGCCTCGGCTCAGGACCCCTACGAGCGTGAGGCCGCTGGCGACCTCACGCGCCGCCCCTATCTGCGCTGGCTTGCCGCCTTGGCATCGCGCGCCCTCATTAGCGGCCGCTATCGCATGTCGCTCGAAGCCGCAAATCGCAGCTTGGACTTTGCGCCCAACGACCCCGCTGGTGTCCGCCACACCGCGATGCTCGCCATGGCAAAGCTCGAATACCCCGCCGAGGAGCTCAAGCGCTTTCGCTCCGCTCACTCCGTGCCGTACCTCGCGAATACCCCGCTGCGCCGCCGTCCCAAGGATGCAGAGCGCGACTTGGACCCGTGGACGCTCATCGCACTGATGAGCGCAGCCTGGCGCGAGCTGGACTACGAGGGTGCCGAACACTACCTGCGTATCCTTGTGCGTTCGTGCCCCCACGCCGCCGAGGCGCTCTACTTCCAAACCGAGTTTCCCGATGGCGTCTATGCCCGCGTTAACGTGGGCGTGGGCTCGACCGACGAGCTTGTCCTTGCATTGTCCGAGGCGACGCCGGTACTGCAGGAGGGCCTGGGCGCTCCCGACAACGCCAGCTTTGCCGCCTGGATCGCCACCAACGACATCGTGCGTTCCCAGATCGACGAGCGCATCCTGCGCGCGGCCGAGCAGGGGCTTCCATTTAAGGGAGGGGACCTCTAATGGATCCGAGCGTCTACATCCCCGCCTACCTGGAGCGCACCTATCTGGCGTCGCACCCCGAGCTCACCGATGCAGCACGCGAGCTTGTCCATAACGACATTAGCGCGAATCCTCAAAAGTATGCGCAGGCCGAGCATGCCCAGGCACTGCTGTCCTATGCCGGCGTTCATCGCCACCTGCTCGACGAGCTCCATCGCATCGAGGACATGGGCAGCGACGAGGAGTTTGAGCAGACGCGCAACCGCCTGTTCGACGACATGCGCGACGAGCTGCTCAAGATCGTCCGCGTCGATGCGCTGGCCGTCGATGCCCAGCTGCTCGCCATCATTTTGGCGGACACGCCCGTCGACGCCTGCCTGGGCGACCTGATGAAGCTCGAGACGAGCACGGCCGACTACCTGCAACAGAGCGTGCCCGGGTTTGATATGGAGGCCCCGCACTACTGGGCCAATAATGTTTTGGCCGACGGTGTCACCGCAGCGGACCTTACCGTGAGCGAGCCGGCCCTTATCGGGTGGCTTCACACACTCGAGGCCATCTCGCAGCTGTGCATGGCGAGCGCTCGTTACCGCGCCGCCGCCAACTATTCTCGCCGTGTCCTTAAGGCGGAGGGCTATCCCACCCGGGCCGCCGGCACCGTATTGCTTGCTCTCGCCCGCTTGGAAGACCAGGACGGCTTTTTTGCCCTGGCGCATCAGCTCGAGGAACAGATGGGGGCAGACGCACTCGAAAACTCTCCTTGGTACCTGCTCGCCCGCACGATCTTGCTGTTCAAAACAAACAAGATGCGCCCGGCGACGCGCGCGCTGCGTGAGTTCGCTAACCGTTGCGAGGGTGGCGCGTTCTTCTTGCTGAACCCCATGTACCAGACGCCGTATCTTCCCTGCCGACCCGAGCCGCGCGACCCCTGGGACCTCTCGCACCAGGCGGTTTGGGAAGCCGACGGCATTATCTCGGACACCCCAGACTTTGCCCCCTGGGCCAACGCCTGCGAAGATGTATCGCAGCTCGCCCAGGAATTTGCGCGCCGCTACGGCTTTTAGCGAC
The DNA here is from genome assembly GCF_003464565.1 of Collinsella sp. AF14-35. Classification (NCBI taxonomy): domain Bacteria; kingdom Bacillati; phylum Actinomycetota; class Coriobacteriia; order Coriobacteriales; family Coriobacteriaceae; genus Collinsella; species Collinsella sp. AF14-35. Next base: position 21,698 of record NZ_QRZD01000024.1, on the reverse strand, counting down.
GCGATCGCCCCGACCATGTCATCTATGTTAGGAACGGCTTCATGAACCTCCGCTCATCTCTCGCCTGCACCTCGAGCGATATCGCCCGCTGGGGACTGCGCTCTGTCCTCAAACGCCAGGGTGGCGTGCTTCCCGGCCGCATCGCCATGAAGATCGACCCCGAGCTGCTAAGCGACCTCGCGAGCCTGGTCGACCGCAGCGTGGTGATCACCGGTACTAATGGCAAGACCACCACCTCCAACCTCATCGCTGACGCCGTTGCTGCCAGCGGCGCTACCGTGGTGTGCAACCGTGCCGGCAACAATATGGAGCCTGGTGTGGTGGGTGCTCTGCTCGAGGCCCGCGGCGGCCTTAAGCACACCAGCAGCGGCAAGCGCGTGGGCGTTTTTGAGTGCGACGAGCTCTACACGGTGCGCGTCCTGCCCAAGCTCAAACCGACGTACTTTGTGCTGCTCAACCTGTTCCGCGACCAGCTAGACCGCTACGGCGAGATCGACCATACCCAAGACGCCATCGCCCATGCGTTGGAGCTCTCTCCGACGACAACGCTCATCTACAACGCCGACGATCCGCTGTGCGCCTCGATCGCCGCGCGCGTCCCCAACACGAGCATCGCCTTTGGCATCGACGGCGCCACGGGCACCGAGTCCGACCGCATTAGCGACTCGCGTTTTTGCTCGCAGTGCAACGCCCCGCTGGAATACGACTATGTGCAGTACGGACAGCTGGGCGCCTATCATTGCCCTTCGTGCGGCTGGGGTCGCCCCGCGCTGCTCCGCCGCGTGACGGGCGTTGAGCTCGGCTGCGACGGCTACGGCTTTGACCTGGCCTTTGGACCCGAGGTCAACGCGCCCGCCGTGCACATCGCCACGCGCTACAACGGCCTGTACATGGTCTATAACGTCGCCGCCGCCTTCTTTGCGGCGCACGAGCTGGGCGTGGACGCGGCGCACCTGCAGCCCACGCTTAATGCCTACGTGCCCGCCGGCGGACGCATGGGCCGCTGGGATATTGCCGGCCGCACCGTCGAGGCCAACCTGGCCAAGAATCCCGTGGGCTTCGATCGCCAGATCCAGTCCATTAAAACGGCAGGTGGCAGGCTCTGCGCCTTCTTCCTAAACGATAACGATGCCGACGGCCACGATGTCTCGTGGATCTACGATGTCGACTTCGAGCGCATCGCCGACACGCCGGGTCTTGTCGCCTTTGCCGGAGGCACGCGTGCGCACGACATGCAGGTACGCCTCAAGTACGCCGGCATCGACGCCGCGATTATCTCGGACGTCGCGCAGGCGATCGGCGCCGTGGCAGACGAGGCCGCCGATGACACCTTCTACGCCGTCGCCAACTACACGGCCTTCCCGCCACTGGTCAAGGAACTCGACGGGCTGAAGGGTGCCGATGCAGCCACGGTTGCCGCCCGCGCCGCAGTCCGCGCCGACGGCAGCGCTCTTCCTGTCGGTATCGCGCCAGTCGAGCTCTCGCGCCCGCTGCGCATCGTCTACCTGTATCCCGATGCCCTCAACCTCTATGGCGACGGCGGCAACGTCATCGCCCTCGAGCGCCGCTGCGCCTGGCGCGGCATCCCCGTTCGCGTGGATGAGGTCCGCATGGGCGAGGTGCTCGATCTGCATGATGCCGATATCGTCATGATGGGCGGCGGATCCGATCGCGACCAGCTAGCCGTGGCACACGAGCTGCTCGCCCAAAAAGACAAGGTCGCAGCCTATGTTGAGGACGGCGGTTCGCTGCTCGCCATCTGCGGCAGCTATCAGCTGCTCGGCCGTTCGTACTATATGGGCGAAAATCGCATCGAGGGCCTGGGCGTCATTGCCGCCGAGACCGTACGCGGCTCCGACCGCCTGATCGGCAACGTCGCCGTCAAGACCGACCTGGCACCCGAGCCCTTTGTGGGATTCGAGAACCACGGTGGCCGCACGCTTTTGGACGCCGATGCCACGCCGCTCGGAACGTCCGTCGTCACGGGCACCGGCAACAACGGCGACGATGGCTTTGAGGGTCTCATCTACAAGGGTGTCATCGGCACGTACCTGCATGGCCCGGCGCTGCCCAAGAACCCCGAACTCGCCGACTGGCTCATTACCCACGCCCTCGAGCGCCGCGGCGATGCGCAGGCCACAGCTCTGCTGCCGCTCAAGCCCCTCGACGACACCTACGAGCACGCCGCCCACGACGCCGCCATGAAGCTCCTCCCCTAACGCCCCAACCACCACAAAGGGGACAGGCACCTTTGTGGTGGTTTTGACCCGCCACGGTAGTTTGTCTCGATTTGTAACATCTAGACCGTTAAAAGTCGTCGTACTGTTACAGATTGAGATGTTGGTGCCGACGCCCGCCGTCTATCTCGATCTGTAACAGATAGAGCCGATTTGCCCGCTCAGATGTTACAGATTGAGATATTTGAAAATCGGAATAAAAGCCTACTCCTGTGTGGTGGTTTTCCAGTTTGCCAACGATATACGCGCCGGCAAAAAAGTCTGCTATACTCTTTCCCGCTGTCCCCATCGTCTAGCGGCCAAGGACGCCACCCTTTCAAGGTGGATATCGCGGGTTCGAATCCCGCTGGGGGCACCATTTAAAATGAGAAGCCCGTTATCCTCACGATAGCGGGCTTTTTGCTGCCATGCGCCGGGATTCGAGCCCAACAGGGTGCGGAGCCGAGGAAACGCATTTACGCTTCGACCCTAACAAGTGATTGACTTAGTCCCTAGCAATACGATATCTGAGACGTCCGCATCGAAAAACATTGCCTGGAGACAGCTCCGTCTCCATTTGCCGTGATGTTGGCAAGCTTTCTCATCAATCGCACGTCTTGAAAAATTACCCCAACTTCAAAATCGCTGTGAGTTCCGAGGGTGCCGGAAAACAGCACATTCCCTCAACTCGCACCCTGCACACGGCATAAATGCCTCCGATCTGCACATCGATAAAACAGCGCCGTGTGTAGTCCAGTTCCCTGGTCTCGATTTGTAAACTTGTTGGCGAAGTCCAGGCATACGCTGCAAACAGCTTGCGAACATCCCATGCGGGGGCATCGTCTCTCTCAGCTTTATGAGTTACAAAAGGAAAGAGGTCTCCGACTCCGAGCCCATCGCCCGATTTACAAACCCAAGACTTGTAGCCGGCCCTCACGCCGTACTCACGACCATCGCGCAACAGAGACAAATCCAGCTCATTCTCATGAAATCGAATATCGATCTCTTCAAAATCCCCGAAAATGCAATGATGAATGCCCTCGAGACGTAATGAGCTCAAACGTCCGCCAGAAGCCAACCCAACTGGCACGGGAATGCTATCGAAGTCACGTTCGGAAGCCACCGTTTCCCGAACACTAGACTCTTTGAACAATACCTCATACAGCGGATCAAGCAACGCCTTACTTCCTGTCGTGGAACTTGAGCAGGCGATGACAAGGCCATCTGTGGGCCGTATGTAGCACAGCTGCCCAAAAAGGCCAGAGCATCTGAACCCGCCACGCCGGCACATCCAGAACTGGTATCCATAGCCATTGCTGTCTTCAGTCGCCTCAGACGGATAAAAGGGGCTCGTTTCCATCTGAATCTTCGTCGCCTCGGCAACCCATTCCGCGGGAATGATCCGTTCCCCACGCCACTTGCCGCCATCTAGCAAACATTGACCAAACTTAGCCAAATCCGGTGTCGAAAGGTGAAGACCAAAACCTCCGGTCGTATGACCGGCTTGATCCTCTTCCCACCACCAATTTCTAATGCCTAACGGCGTAAACAAACGTTCGGCGAGATAATCGGATTCTTTCGTTCCACTTATGCGTTGCACGAGCATGCTCAATAAATGTGAACACAGCGAATCGTAGTGAAAGACCTCGCCCGGCTTCCAGTCAAACTCACGATGAAGAACCTCATGTGCCCAGTCGTCTCCCGCGCCAATATACGAAAGGTCACTCTCCTGCCCCATCGTCATAGTCAGCAAATTGCGAACTGTCACATTGCGAAAGCGCTCATCCGCAATCTCGCCTTCATATTCCGGGAAGTATGAAATCCAGCGATCGGCCAGCGACAGCCGTCCTTCATTCACCAACATCCCAACAGCAACCGAGGTGAAGGACTTAGTCACAGAATAGAGCGGGTGAACGTGTTCGAGGGAGAACGGCGCAGCCGCATGCTCGAAGACGACTTCACCATCTTGTCGGACCACGACTGAGCGGACTTCCACACCTGCGGACCTCCACGCCGCAAGGCACGCCTCGCCCATCTTATTGTCAAAGATAATATTAGGCACCCTCAACCACTGCCTCTCGAACGAAATCAGTACAAGACGAGGTCGCCCTCGACGCTTATCCAAGGACGACCTCGTTTAATTGCTGGCGCGCGGGGAAATACTTGTCCCGCAGCTCCACTTCTTTGGCTACTTTGCAGCCTCTACCGCCGGCACGTCCTCCTTGTACGTCGCATACGTAAGCAGGAACGAAATCACGCTGGAAACCACGATGGCTATGATTACGTAAATCAGGTAGTTCGCGCCCATTGCACCGGACGGGTCAATGAAGCCCGGGAAGGCGCAGAAGCCGCCGCCGGTGAAGGCGAACATCTTGGTGCCAAGAGCGCCGATGATTAGGCCCCCGGGCACAGAGGCGATGCAGCTCATGATAAAAGGCTTCTTGCGCGGAAGGGTCACGCCGTAGATGCAGGGTTCGGTGATGCCGAAGAAGAAGCCCGAGATGAACGCCGGCCATGCAAGCTGCTTGAGCTTTAGGTCCTTAGTCTTCAGAAGGATAGCGAGGACGGCAAGGGACTGAGCGTATGAACAAACCATGTACGGCGCCATGACAATATCCCAGCCCTGGGAGGCAATGTTCACCAGCATGAGGGCAATGACACTCCAGTGGAAGCCGAAGATGACCATAGGCTGCCAAATGGCAGTAAGCACGATGCCGCCGAGCGCGCCGCCGATGACAGGCAAGCTGTAGAGGGAGTTAAACAGCAGGCTCATGAGGTTCGTGATCAGGGTGGCAATCGGGCCAATAATCAAATAGGTAGCGGGGACCATCACAACGAGCACGCACGTAGGCACAAAGAAGAACTTTACATACTCAGAGAAATGCTTGCGGCACCACTTCTCCAGCTTTGCCGCGAACCAAACAGAGATGATAATCGGAATGACAGAGCTCGTATAACCCGAAGACGGCATGATGACGGGTATGCCGAGGAAAGTCGTGTAGTAGTTCATGGCAAAGGGAGTGCCGGCAAGCACCGTTCCCAAAACATCGCCCGATGTGATGTTGACCATCGCCGGATACGTAAGTGCGATACCGAGCGTCATGCCAACGAACTCACTACAGCCAAACTTCTTTGCCGCGGTATAGCCAAGGATAATCGGCAGGAAGTAGAAGAAGCCGTCACCAGCCGCATATAGAATCTGGTACAAGCCGTCTGTCGCCGTGATCCATCCGAGGGCGACGAGAATACTCAAAACACCCTTGATCATGCCCGCGGCACACAGCACCGCAAGAATCGGCTGGATTACGCCCGAAATAGTATCGATAAGGGCACTAACAACGTTTCCTTTCTTGACGGGCTCACCATCAAGATTAACCTCGCCCAGCCCCTCGACACCAGAAGCGGCAACCGCGGCATCGTAAACATCCTCAATCACATTGATGCCGACAACAACCTGATACTGGCCATTCGCGTTGATTACTTGAATGACGCCTTTATGAGATTCAATTGCCTTAGTATCGGCCTTCGCATCGTCTCGCAGCTTGAAACGTAGACGCGTCATGCAGTGCGAGATGCTCAGGATGTTTTCCTTACCGCCGACGAGGCCAACTACGTCCTCGCCGAGCTTGCGATTTACAAGCTCTTTGCTTTCGCTCATGGTTTTCCTCCCATGCGACCTGTCCAAGGTCGGCCGCCCGCCATCATTCGCTAAATTGATTTCCGATACTAGTGAAGCTCTGGCCAGAACTCCTTATTCGCCTCAATGAGATCGTCAAGGATCTTCTTTGCAACGGAGGCAGAGGGGACCGTCTTCGAAAGCGTCAGCGCCTGCCAAAGCTCCTGATAGGAATGGTCGACCCAAGCAGACACTGCAAGCTTTTCGACCGAGACCTGTTCCTCCATAAGTCCTTTCTGGAATTGCGGAATCTCACCTTGGCAAATTTTCTCGTAGCCGTCGCTGCCGACGATGCAGGGGATCTCGACCATAGCCGTTGGGTCAAAATTGGACACAGCCCCGTCGTTGGGAACAATCAGCGAGAAACGTTCACGGGTGTTCTCTGCCAAAGCGCGAGCGAGATCGACAATGTACTCAGCGTGGGTATCTGGCTTAAGGCCGAAGCCCTCAGACGTGCCCTTTTCGATAATCTGGCGAGCGATACCGAAAACGCGTTTCTCGCGACCCTCACGGACCTCGTCGGTGCGGGTGTGGTTGGGGTCGGTGTGCTCAACCACATAGTCCGGGAAGAGATAGTACTTGAGGTAGGTGTTCGGAATGGTATTCGGATCGAGCGCGTAAACATCCTTAGCCTTACGGAACGTCTGGTCCCAAGACGCATCGACGAATTCAAGGCCAGAATCCTCGCCAGCATAACCGTTTTTAGCCATTTGGGCCTTGATAGTGGGCATAAGGTCATTGCCTGCACGGTCGTGAATCTTTGTCCACCAGCCAAAGTGGTTGAGGCCGTAGTAGCCGACGACGAGGTCGTTGTGGTCCTTGAGACCACACATCTGAGCCATGATATCCATCAGGGCTATTGGCATGTCGCAAATGTTGATGATCTTTGAATCCGGGCGAAGGCGGCGTGTCGCCTCAGCAACGATCGCCGCGGGGTTGGAGTAGTTGAGCATCCATGCGTTGGGACTGTATTTCTCCATGTAGTCAAGGATCTCGAGTACGCCGCCAATGGAGCGCAAGCCATAAGCAATGCCACCAGGACCGCAGGTCTCTTGGCCAAGAACGCCATAGCGCAGGGGGATCTTCTCGTCCTTATCGCGCATAGCGTACTTGCCAACGCGAATCTGGGCAAGTACAAAGTCGATGCCTGTGAAGGCCTCCTCAGGGTCGGTCGTATAGCTGAAGGTTACCTCTGGAGCATTCTCCCTGATGTAGATGGCACATGCCTTGGCAATTGTCCCCTGACGCTCGGCATCGTTGTCATAGAGCGTAATCCTATTGATGGGGAACACATCACGCTTCGCGAGAAGTGTCAGAACAACGCCCGGCGTATAAGTGCTTCCGCCTCCCGCGATAGTAACCGCATAGCTCTGTTTTGCCATTGCAAATCCTCCTGTCTAGACATGTACTTGACGACTTGAATTATATCCTCAGTGATTTGCAATCTGTCTAGACATGTTAAGCACACGGGTGAACGGTTGATTTATGGCGGTAAGCGGTAACTTTAAGCGTCTTCACTTCCTATAATTGGTAGAAACAGACTATCGCGCCGATTTGACGCATTCCGCACCACCTCTATAAGGAGAGCATTTTGGCAAGGATCCTGTACAGTGAAATTTACCGCAGCCTTCGAGAGCGGATTGTCGAAGGTAAGCATCCCGTGGGATCGCTCCTTCCTTCCGAACAAAATCTGTCCAAAGAGTTCTCCTGTTCTCGAATGACGGTGCGCAAGGCCATTTCACTTCTCGCAAATGAAGGTCTAGTTCAGTCCATTAAAGGCAAGGGAGTCCTCGTAATCGAGACGTCACTTGCAGGCGCCAGCAAAGAGGGCGCATTCACCGTAAATGACCTTTCTTCGTTCAGCGAATCGGCACACGCGATCGGAGCAATTCCAACGTCAAAAATCGTCTATTTCGAACACGTAAGCACCAATAAGTATCTAGCTCAGTTGACGGGATTTCCCGAAGGAGAAGACCTTACGCATTTGAAGCTCGTCCGCATGCTCGACGATAAACCGGTCGCTGTCGACCGCCACTACTTCCTAACTTCCTCCGTCCCCGGCCTAAACGAGCAGAATGCCACCCTGTCGCTCTTCCATTACATCGAGGATGAGCTAGGGCTCACCATTGCCGTGAGCAAACGAACGATAACACTCGCCCAGCCCGACACTGAGGACTGCCGGTTGCTTGACGTCGATTCTTCTTCGTATCTGGCGGTCGTAACCAGCCAGACATTCGACTCAACCGGAACTCAATTTGAGTATGTCGAGGCGCGTTATATTCCGAGCATCTTCCATTTTCACGACACGGCAACGCGCACACCCCTACCCTAGCAAACGGCACGGAGCAGACTCTTCCCTAATAAATTTGTTCAACAAGAAAGCCGGGGCCCGCGCGATGCGGACCCCGGCTCAATACCGTGACGATATGTCAGTTACGTTCTACACGTAGAACAGGATGTCGTCGTAGGTCGGGACCGGCCAGTAGTCGGCAGCCACGATCTCCTCCATGGCATCCACGGCGGCACGCAGCGTATCCATAGCGGGAACGACCTCGTGCGCGTACACGTTGGCCTGCTCCTGGCCATCGAGGGCCTCGGCCTTCTGATGCACGGCGTCGAGCGCCTTGATGGAGTCGTTGATGGCGGTGATGCCGTTGCAGAGCTTGTTGAGCGTGTTCTGCTCGCACTGCATGGCGGCCTCAGCACCGGCGGCACGAATAGTCTCAAGGCCCTTAGCGACCTTGGTGGCATAGGCGGTAATGACCGGGCGATAGGTACGACGCGCCTCGCGAACCATCGTGGTAGCCTCGATGTTCATGAGCTTGTTGTACTTCTCGAGCTTGCAGTCATAGCGGCACTGAGCCTCGGCCTTGGTCAGGACGCCCGTCTCCTCAAAGAGCGCGATAGCCTTATCGGAAACAAAGGCGGGAAGAGCGTCGGCCGTGGTCTTGTTGTTGGCAAGGCCGCGCTTCTCGGCCTCGATGGGCCACTCGTCGGAGTAACCGTCGCCGGAGAACAGGATGCGCTGGTGATCGGTCAGCACCTTCTTGCAGTACTCGAGCGCGGCGTCCTGGAACTTATCCTCGGGCGTACCCTCGAGTGCGTCGGCGAAGGACTTGAGCGACTTGGCCACGGCGGCATCGAGCACCAGGTTGGAGTCGGAGACGTTCTGCTCGGAGCCGCAGGCACGGAACTCGAACTTGTTGCCGGTGAAGGCGAACGGGGAGGTGCGGTTGCGGTCGGTGTTGTCCTGCATCAGTTTGGGCAGGGTATCGGCGCCCAAGTCGAGCACGCCGCGCGTGGCATGGACGGAAGCTTTGCCATCGATGATCTTCTCGACAACCTCGGTGAGCTGGTCGCCCAGGAAGATGGACATAATCGCCGGAGGAGCCTCGTTGGCGCCCAGACGATGATCGTTGCCGGCCGAGGCGACGGAAGCGCGCAGGAGCTCCTGATAGTTATCGACGGCCTCGATCACCGCGGTGAGGAAGACGATGAACTGCAGGTTGTCGAGCGGGGTGTCGCCCGGATCGAGCAGGTTCTCGGACTCGGTGCCAAGCGACCAGTTGTTGTGCTTGCCCGAACCATTGATGCCCTCGAACGGCTTCTCGTGCAGCAGGCAGACCAGGTCATGGCGGGAAGCGATAAGCTTCATCTTCTCCATCATGACCAGGTTCTGGTCGATGGCCTCGTTGACCTCGCCGTAGACAGGGGCGAGCTCATGCTGGCAGGGAGCGACCTCGTTGTGCTTGGTCTTGGCAGGAATGCCAAGCGCCCACAGTTCATCGTCCAGGTCCTTCATATAGGACGAGACGGTGGGGCGGATAGCGCCAAAGTAGTGCTCCTCGAGCTCCTGGCCCTTGCAGGGAGCAGCGCCAAAGAGGGTGCGACCGGTGATGACCAGGTCCCTGCGCTTGCGGTAAGCGTCCTTCTTGATCAGGAAGTACTCCTGCTCATCGCCCACGGAAGGAACGACCTTCTTGGGGGTCTTACCAAACAGCGCCAAAACGCGCTTGGACTCACGCGAGAGCGCGGTCATGGAACGCAGCAGCGGGGTCTTCTTGTCCAGGGCCTCGCCCGTGTAGGAGCAGAAAGCTGTGGGGATGCACAGGACATCGTCCTTGATAAAGGCGGGGCTGGTGGGATCCCAAGCGGTGTAGCCACGGGCCTCGAAGGTGGCACGCAGGCCGCCGTTGGGGAAGCTGGAGGCGTCCGGCTCGCCCTGGATGAGGTTCTTGCCCGTAAACTTGGTAATGGCGGTGCCGTCGTGGTTGGGCTCGAGGAAGCTATCGTGCTTCTCGGAAGTAATGCCCGAAAGCGGCTGGAACCAGTGCGCGTAGTGCGTAGCACCCTTGGAGATGGCCCAAACCTTCATGGCGTGAGCGACGGCGTTGGCCACATCCAGGTCGAGCGGCTCACCCTCCTCGAGGGTTGCGGCAAGGCGCTTCCAAATGTCCTTGGGGAGGTAGTCCTTCATGACTTCCTCAGAGAACACCATGGTCCCGAAGCGGTCAGTAAGATCGGCCATACGGAACTCCCTTCGTATCGGCACCGCGTGAGAAGCGGTGTTGATTACTAACGAACGAGTCATAGCTTAGGCTCGCCGTGTTTCCGCGACATTACCGTTGTGTTGCTGTCGCGAAACCAATCAATGAGGTTACCGCATCGCGGCAGTATTGCCACCCTTAACAGCCAATGAACTGTATAAATTGCAGACCTCCCCGCATGGTTTAAGGGTAGTCAATTTAGGACGGGGCTAAATTGACTGGTATTTCGCATCAGATACCAGTCTTTATCACCCCGCACCCAATGAGCTGCGTTGTTATAGGGAATGCCGATAGCAAGGCATCTTTGATTGGTATCCCTAAATAGCGAGTAAAACTCCACCGTGACACAGTGGTGCTGTAGAATCCTTACAATACATCGCACTAAATATCTAAAGGAGCACGATATGCGCGTCGACGAGGTTTTTAAGCAGGCAGCATCCCAGGGCACTGCACCCGTTTCGTTTGAGATGTTCCCGCCCAAGGGCGAGCTTACCCTCGACACGGCTCGCGAGGTGGCGGGCAATCTGTGCAAGCTTTCGCCGAGCTTTGTCTCGGTCACCTGCTCGGCCGGCGGCTCGGGCAACGGCGCCACCACCGCCCCCATCGCGCATATGATTACGAGCGAATTCAATACGCCCTCGGTGGCGCACCTTACCTGCGTGGGCCGCTCGCACGCCGATATCGTCGCCAAGATCGACGAATACCGCTCCGCCGGCGTAGAAAACATCCTGGCCCTGCGCGGTGATCTGCCCACTGGCGCGACCGAGGATGACAAGCCCGCCTCGGACTACGCCTACGCCCGTGACCTCATCCCCGAGCTTGTCGACGCCGGCTTTTGTGTGGGCGCCGCGGCCTACCCCGAGGGCCACATTGCCTGTGAGGACCTCAACGCTTCGGTCGAATACCTCAAGCAAAAACAGGACGCCGGCGCGAGCTTCTTTGTGACGCAGCTCTTCTTTGACAACGAGTGCTTCTACCGTTTTCGCGAGCTTGCCGACAAGGCGGGCATCACCGTGCCCATTACCGCGGGCATCATGCCGTTTATGGGCAAGTCGCAAATCAGCCGCATGGTCTTTATGTGCGGCGCGTCGCTGCCCTCCCCCGTCATCAAGATTCTCGCCAAGTACGAGAACGACCCCGAGAGCCTGCAGGCAGCCGGTGTAGATTATGCCGCCCGTCAGCTTTGCGACCTTAAGGAGCACGGTGCCGCCGGTCTGCACCTGTACACTATGAATCGTCCTGCGATCGCCGCGACCATTATGGAGCGCCTGGGGTAATGGAAAAACCGCACATCGATACAACCGCTGTCGAAGTGCCGGCCGACCTTGCGTCGCCGGCGCTTTACCGTGTCGATGCTGCGCACCATCCCCGTGTCGACCGTGCCGAGATGCTGCGGTATCTGGGTTACGGCGGCCAGCAGATTGAGCCCGAGCTGTCACGACGTATTGAGCTTGTGGTCGAGCGCCTTGAGCTGGACATTGAGCCCCGCGGCGTGCGGCGCGTGTTTACCGTCGATGCCACGGGCGTGGACGAGCAGGGAGAGCCTTGCATCCGTCTGGTTGGCACCAACGTTGAGCTGCGCGGTCGCGACATCTATCGACATCTCAAAGACGCACGCTTTGCCGCGCTCATGGCATGCACCCTCGGCATGGACGCCGAGCGTCGCCTGCGTACCACGGGAGCCCAGCAGCCCCTGGAGGGAGCCGTGCTCGACGCCGCATGCTCTGCCTATGTAGAAGCCGCCGTTGAGCAGATGGACCAGCAGGTTAAGGCTGCGGCCGCCGCACACGGACTCGCCGGTAACTGGCGCTTCAGTCCCGGCTACGGCGACTGCCCGCTTACGGCACAGCGCTCAATCGTGGACGCGCTCAACGCCACGCGGCTCATCGGGCTTACCATCACGCCCACCAGCCTGCTCATGCCCACCAAGAGCGTGACCGCGGTGATCGGTCTGTTCGACGGCGAGGTCCACGACGCCCAGAGCCGCCCCACCTGCAATATCTGCCGCATGCGCGAGCACTGTCGCTTCCGCGCCGCCCACACCACCTGCTATTCCAGCCATTAGGAGCCCTCGATGTTTACTCCGCTTATCACTCATGATTCTGACGGCACTGCATTGGCGGCGCCTGTTGATGCTGCGCGCCGCAACGGAGCTGCATACAAGACGCGCACGATCGACGACCTTCGCATTAAGGACGATCGTCTGCGCGCCGCCATCGAGGGCACGGGACACCTGCTGTTCGACGGCGGCATGGGTACCATGCTGCAGGCGGCCGGCATGAAGGCCGGCGCCCTGCCCGAGCTGCTCAACTTTGAGGAGCCTCAGGTCATTACCGACATCCAGCGTCAGTACGTCGAAGCCGGCTGCGACGTGATCACCGCCAACACCTTTGGCGCCAACGCCCACAAGCTCGACGGTACCGCCACCGTGGCAGATGTCTTTGCCGCCGCTGTCGCCTGCGCCCGCGCGGCCGGCGCCCACTACGTCGCCGGCGATATCGGCCCCATCGGCGCGCTGCTTCGCCCCTTGGGTACCCTCAGCTTCGACGAGGCCTATGACCTCTTTGCCGAGGAAGTGCGCGCCGGCGTCGCCGCGGGCGTGGACCTCTTTATTATCGAGACTATGACCGACCTGGCCGAGATCAAGGCGGCCGTCCTCGCCTGCCGCGAGAACTCCGACCTGCCCGTCTTTGCCACCATGACCTTTGAGGAAGACGGTCGCACCTTCCTGGGCACGAGTCCCGAGGTTGCCGCCATCACGCTCGATGCCATCGGCGCCGACGTTTTGGGCATCAACTGCAGCCAGGGACCGGCCGAGCTCCGAGGACTCGCCGCTCGCATGCTCACCGTTACGGACAAGCCCGTTATGGTGCAGGCCAACGCAGGACTGCCCCACGTGGACGACGACGGCAACACCGTCTTTGATATCCAGGCGCCCGAGTACGCCGTGGCCGTCGCCGGTATGATTGAGGACGGCGTAAGCGTCGTGGGCGGCTGCTGCGGCACCACGCCGGCGCACATGGCAGCGCTGCGCACGCTTATCGATAACCACACGCCCAGTCCGCGCCACCGCAAGCCCAGCATGTCGGTCACAAGCGCCCAGACCGTGGTGGACCTCCCCTGCGACGGCCACAAGATCGCCGTCATCGGCGAGCGCATCAACCCCACCGGCAAAAAGCGCCTGCAGCAGGCCCTGCGCGACGGCGACCTGGACTACGTGGTGAGCCAGGGCATCAGCCAGCAGGAGCAGGGCGCCGACATCCTGGACGTCAACGTGGGCCTGCCCGAGATCGACGAGGTCAAGATTATCCAACAGGCCACCGAGCAGCTCCAAGGCTCCACGCTGCTGCCGCTGCAGATCGACTCCACCGACCCCGCCGCCGTCGAGGCCGCCGCACGTCGCTACGCCGGCAAGCCCATCATCAACTCGGTCAACGGCAAGCAGCAGATCATGGACGAGATCTTCCCGCTGGTCGCCCACTACGGCACCAACGTTGTCGGCCTTACGCTCGACGAAGGCGGCATCCCCGATACCGCCGAGGCCCGCTTTGCCATCGCCGAGCGCATCGTGGCCGAGGCTGCCCGCTACGGCATCGGCCCGGACCGTATCCTCATCGACTGCCTGGTCATGACCGCCTCGACCAATCAACGCCAGGCCGAGCAGATCCTGCGCGCCATGTCCCTGTGCAAGGAGCGCCTGGGCGTCAAATGCGCGCTCGGCGTGTCGAACATCAGCTTTGGTCTGCCTGCCCGCCCGCTGCTGGGCTCGGTCTTTTTGGCCGCCGCCTTTGGCGCGGGCCTCGATGCCCCCATCATGAACCCGGGCTCCAAGCGCTTTATGGACACCGTCTACAGCTATCGCGTCCTGAGCGTTGAGGACGAGGGCTCGACCGGATACATCGAGCGCTATGCCGGCTGGACCGATCCGTATAAGATCGCCGCCAACCCGGCAGCGGCTCAGGCCGCATCGACCGACACCGTGCCCGCTGCCGGCACCGCCGGCACCGACGGCAACGACGACCCGATTCGTCGCATGGTCGTCTCGGGCCGCAAAGGCGAGATCGCTGCCGAGACCGAGCGTCTGCTGGCAGACCACGACGCCATGGACCTTATCAACAACCACTTTATCCCCGCCCTCGACGAGGTGGGCGTCCTCTTTGACCAGGGCAAGTTCTTCTTGCCGCAACTCATGGCCTCGGCCGAAGCCGCACGCGTGGGCTTCGACACCATCAAGCGCCTGATGCCCGCCGGCGAGATCGCCGACAAGGGCAAGATCTGCGTGGCCACCGTCAAGGGCGACATCCACGATATCGGCAAGAACATCGTCAAGATGCTGCTCGATAACTACGGCTACACCGTCTTTGACCTAGGCCGCGATGTCGACCCGCAAGAGGTGCTCAAGACCGTGCAGGAGCGTGACATCAAGCTCGTCGGCCTCTCGGCGCTTATGACCACCACGGTCGTCGCCATGGAAGAGACCATCAAGTTGCTCCATGCCGAGGTTCCGGGCGTCAAGATCATCGTGGGCGGCGCCGTGCTCACCCCCGAATACGCCAAGCAAATCGGCGCGGACTACTACGCCAAGGACGCCGCCGAGAGCGCTCGTATCGCCGAAGAGGTCTTTGGGAAGTAACACAACGGAAACAACCGAGCACCAAAACGTGCCGCACGCGCCACTTGGCACGTGCGGCACGTTAGAATAGATAAGACTATGCTCGTTTTGGCAGATAGGAGCGCAAGGATGGCGATCACGCCCGCAGAAATCGCGGAAACCCGCGGCATGGTTGAGGAACAGAACCTCGACATCAGGACCATCACCATGGGTGTTTCGCTCATGGGTTGCGGTGACGAGAACCTCGACCGCATGTGCACGAAGATCTACGACCATGTGACGCACACGGCTGAGCATCTGGTCGAGACCGCCGAGAACCTCGAGCGCGAGTACGGTATCCCCATCGTCAACAAGCGCGTTTCCGTCACCCCGGTGGCGCAGATCGCCGCGTGCTGCAAGGATGAGGACCTCACCCCCATCGCGCACGCCCTCGACCGCGCGGCCGAGACACTCGGCATCGATTACCTGGGCGGCTTCTCCGCACTCGTCCAGAAGGGCATCGGCGACGCCGATCGCCGCGTTATCCAGTCCATCCCCCAGGCACTCGCCACCACGAGCCGCGTCTGCTCCAGCGTCAACGTCGCCAGCCTGCGCGCCGGTATCAACATGGATGCCGTGCTCATGGCCGCCCAGACCATCATCGATGCCGCTAAACTCACGGCCGACCAGGATTCCGTCGGCGCTTCCAAGTTTGTCTGCTTTGCCAACATGGTCGAGGACTCCCCGTTTATGGCGGGCGCCGTCCACGGCGGTGGCGAGGCCGACGCCGTCATCAACGTAGGCGTCTCGGGCCCCGGCGTTATGGCCGCAGCCTTGGAGACGCTGCCCGATTCCGCCTCGATGATGGAAGTCGCCGAAAAGATTAAGCAGACCGCCTTTAAGATCACCCGTGCCGGCGAGCTCATGAGCCGCGAGGCCGCCCATCGTCTGGGTGTCGAGAAGGGCATCGTCGACCTGTCGCTGGCTCCCACGCCTGCCATCGGCGACTCCGTCGCGCGCATCCTCGAGATCATCGGCGTGGGCACCTGCGGTGGCCCGGGCACGACCTGCGCGCTCGCCATGCTCAACGATGCCGTCAAGAAGGGCGGCGTCATGGCCAGCTCCAGCGTGGGCGGTCTTTCCGGCGCCTTTATCCCCGTGTCCGAGGACGCCGGCATGATCGCCGCCGTCGAGGCCGGTGCGCTTTCGCTCGAGAAGCTCGAGGCCATGACCTGCGTGTGCTCCGTCGGCCTGGACATGATCGCCATCCCCGGCGACACCCCGGTCGAGACCATCGCCGGCATCATCGCCGACGAGATGGCCATCGGCGTCATCAACAACAAGACCACGGCCGTCCGCGTGATTCCCGCCATCGGCAAGGGCGTGGGCGACTGCGTCGAGTACGGCGGCCTGTTCGGCCGTGCACCCATCATGCCGGTGAACCCCAACGCCGGCACCGTGCTTGCCCACCGTGGTGGACGCTTCCCGGCGCCGCTGAACTCGCTGAAGAACTAGCCTAGGGATACGAGGCGAGGAGCCCCGCCGCCGGGCGGCAGACATATAAGGTCGCCTGCTCGGACAGTCCTGACTCGCACGGAGAGCACATTAAGTGCTCTCCGGCTCGTGCGGAACTCGCGATCGACCTTATATGTCTGCCGCCCGGCGGCGGGGTTCCCGCACATCTCAACCTTGGCTGGGTTCTGGCTCAGTGGCAGTCGCTTCGCTTCTGCCCGCCTTGGTTGGTGTGGCGGTTTGGCGTTGGAACGGTTCTTTTTCTGATATATGCTGGTTGCGGCTCTTCTTTTGGGTGGAGTCGCTTTTTTGTTGCTAGGAGGTTGGCCCGTGGCTGATGGGGAGAATCGTTCTGAGCTGCTTTCCACAGATTGGAATCTGGAGTGGATGCAGATGCAGGCTGGTCGGCGGCGGGCTGATGATTCTTTTGAGTGGGATAAGCGGGCTCGGCATTTTCGGCCGCTTGAGACTGCTCCGTATGCCCGGGACTTTATGAGGCTGTTGGCGTTAAAGCCTGGTGAATCCGTGCTTGATATGGGGTGTGGGGCTGGGTCGATTGCTATTCCGCTTGCTCAGGCTGGGCATCCTGTGATTGCGGCTGATTTCTCCCCTGCCATGCTAGGCACCCTTGA
Organism: Collinsella sp. AF14-35; assembly: GCF_003464565.1. NCBI lineage: Bacteria > Bacillati > Actinomycetota > Coriobacteriia > Coriobacteriales > Coriobacteriaceae > Collinsella > Collinsella sp. AF14-35. Next base: position 4,524 of record NZ_QRZD01000024.1, on the reverse strand, counting down.
TGCTGGCATTGAGTATTACGGACTCGAGGATCTTATTACGCCGCTTGAGCTTGCTTGGGATGATGATTGGGATTTGGTTGGACCGGTCGCGAAAACGGTGGATGTTGCCTTTGCCAGTCGGTCGGTTACGACGACCAATCTAAAAGGTGCGCTTGCCAAGCTTGACCGTGCGGCTCGTCGGCGTTGTGCTGTCACGATGGTCGCTAACTCCAGCCCGCGCTATGATCTGCACTTGATGAACGCTATCGGCGCCTCGGTTACCTGCAGCAATGGCTTTGTGTACGCCTTCAACATCCTCATTCAGATGGGTGCGTTGCCGCAGGTTACATACTTTGAATCGCCTCGTCGCGATACCTTCGATAGCCTTGAGGCAGGCGTGGCGGATTTTTCCCGTATGCTCGAGCATGGCAACGAGGATAAGATCGACCGCCTGCGCGACTATATCGCTCAGCACATGATCGAAAACCCCCATGCCGGTGAGCCGGGCTCCAAGGGCGTGCCGCAGGGGTGCTATATGCTCGACCATATCCGTAAGGTTCGCTGGGCGTTTATTGCATGGGAACCGGTCTCTGAATCCCGCTCGTAGCCCGTTCACAGCCCGAGCTGCCCATCACCTCGGCATCCGCATTCTTTGCGAACTGGGCAAACGCGCTCCACACTGCGCCGTTCCTGCGCTATCGTGGGACAGCTCACGTAGATTAAGGCCCCATCGTGGGGCGCCCCATACATAGAAAGCGAGAACCCATGGCACTGACAGGAGCCCAGGTCAAGCAGCTTCGCAGCATGGCCCATCACCTCAACCCCGCCATCATCATCGGCAAGTCCGATGTCAACGAGGGCACCGTCGAGCAGACGGTCGCCTACCTGGAGAAGCACGAGCTCGTTAAGTGCTCCGTGCTCGATGGCTCCAGCCTTTCCGCCCGCGAGGCCGCCGAAGAGCTCGCTGAGCGCTGCCACGCCGAGGTCGTCCAGGTCATCGGCCGCAAGTTCTCGCTGTATCGCGAGTCCTCGCGCAAGGACATCGAGAAGATCAAGCTCGTCTAAGAGCCAATGATCCGGCGAGCCAACATATAGCAAGCTTACGGGTGCCCAAGTACTTCGGGCGCCCGTTTTTTATCGCTCGACCAGTACGCGATTGAGCCGCCCCTCCACCAAGCGCTCGTATAGGTGTCGCGTCTCGGGCTCGGGCACGCCATTGACCTGCTCCCTCAGATGGTGCATATGCCCGCTGTATAGCTCGACGATATCGCGCCGCCGCCCCGCCGCACTGTAGACGCGCATGGCGCAGCGCACCATATCCTCACGCGTCGTTTCCTGCCGAAGCCCCGACTCCGCCAGCCAAATCGCCGACTGCAGATCGTTTTCTTCTAAAGCGGCATTTGCTCCCTTAATCATGCAATCGATGTACTTTGACTGCATAATGCGTCGCATACGCAAAAAGTAGGTGGGATTACAGCCATTGGGAACATACAGCGGTCCGGCATAAAGCTGCTCAATCTTAAGACACAGCTCAACTAAATGGGGCCCGCGCGCACCCGTGCGATTTCCCAAAACCTCGCGGCTTATCTGGTCAAACAGCCGTACATCGGTCTTGACGTAGTCGCCGTTGAGTCCGATGCATTCATTTTGGATGAGTACACACGACTTGCCATCCGGCGTCGGTCCCAAAGCCGACCGCAAGCGCGATATCGTCGAGTACAGGTTGTTGCGGGCGCTATTGAACTCGGCATGGGGCCACAGCTCCATGGCCAACGTCTCACGATCGACGAGTGCATCCATGCCCAGCGCAAGCCGCTCGGCAAGTGTCGCCGCCTTCTTGCGGCGCCACATTTTGTCCGTGATGGGAAACCCGTCGCGCTCGGCGCGAAACGCACCAAACATGCGAATCTCGATATGGTCAATGGTATCAACGGCTTCAACCTCGCCGGCCTGGAACAGGCGCTCGCCTTCCCCTTCCAAATCGTCGCGCAGCGAGTACCGCGACAGCTCGCGCACGGGAAGCTTCTTGCGAATCCTGGTCGCCGGCTCGCCCAGACAATGCATGGCAAGGCGCGCAAAGAGCCGATACGATGGCTCCAGAATCCCCGCACGATTCATGGACATCCAGGCCGCAAGATCGCTGTCTCGGCCCGCACAGGCCAAATGCAGCGCCACCATCCAGGCCTCCGCTCCACCAACCTGCGTCTGGCTTATATCGAGTAGCTCCGCTTCCTCGCGCACCGAAACCATCGAGGTGTTACGCAGATACGCCGCGCGCTCCAACAGCAATGCGTTATCGCGCATGTACGCAATCGACTCCTCGGCAAGTTTGAGTACTTGGACCGCACGGAACTTTGCATTAACCGGCCGTCCCTCTGCCAGCGACTGCCAGCCTTCTAGCAACAGGCCAAACAGCTGAATCTGGTTGTCGCGCATGCGCACGGCAAAACGATCGAGCTCGTTGAATGCCGCGTCGTCGGTTACCGGCAAGCCGGAAAGGAGCCGCCGTGCCGCCAACACCATGCGCACCCAGATAGCCATCGCCTTAAGCCCACGTACGTCGAGCGCCTCCCGCACCACCGTCATCTCGTCGTCGCGCTCGTCGGTTCCCGCAAACGACCCGTCAAAAAGCTCCACCAGCATGCTGTCGGCCCGTATAACAATCCCCGCGATGTCGAGCTCGCAGTCGTAGGCCTTGCTCGTTTTGAGCTGCTGTAGAACGCCGCCGTCATCTCCCCGCTCGGTCAGGCAGCGCTTGACCTCGATATGCGCGGACAACATATCGAGTGCGGTATGGGATGTCTCGATTTCTGGCACGGTCAGGTTCGTAGGAAGCCCAAGCCCGTTGTCCCCATAGCAAACAGCCGTCAGTGTCTGGGCCACCCTCCATGAAACAGGGTCTATTTCGCAGGCCGCCCGTTCGCCCCCGCGCTCGATGACCGATGCCATATAGCGAGCGAGCTTTGTATTGGACACGCTGACCGCTGCCAGATATACGCCAAACGCCTCGGCAGGCGTTGGCTCTGGAGCCGGATCCTCGGCATCGATCGTGCCCAGCGCTGCTCGGCAGATATCGGCCCCGTGCCCCGTCAGAGCCAGATCGACCCCATACTGCCCAGCAAGTTCAAGGACCGCATCACGGTCCAAAAAGGCGTCCGCCAGGCCCATCGCCGCATCGCATCGGCCCGCCTTAAGCAAAATCCGGGCCGCCCTCGGAACAAGTTCGGGGCGAACCTCGGCCACCAACTTACGCAAGCGCAAGCGTCCGTTATCCTCCGTGCCCAGACACGTAAAACTCCGCTCGGCGGGGTCCAAGCCAAAGATCGGGTAGTCGTGTACGAAGTAGGACTGGTCGACCATCGATAGCCTCACCCCGCAAGCCTCGAGTTCTGCGATATTGCCCTCGCCCATCAAAATCATGAGACATGCCACGCAAAACAGTGCATTATTGTCGAGCGAAGCCAAGTCGACAAGTGCCGCGCCATATACGTTGACAATCTCGTTTTCGAGCAGACCGGCTACGTCGCCTTGGCCATACAGACCCGTCTGCAATGCCGAAACGAGCTCGGGCACGCCCTGCGTGAGCTGATAAAAGTCGAGCGATGTGCTGATCGAAAACGCCGATGCCCACGCCGAATACTCATAGGCATGCACCTTGAGCATCTGCGCATTGATCTTAACCGAATCGCCCAGCCCATGAATCAGTTGACGATTTGAAGGACGGCAGGAGATAAAGACCCCCACCCCCATAGCGCGCAGGCCGCGAATCCTGTCGATGAGGTCTTCGGTATCGTGCTGATCGAGGTTTGGCACATTATCAATCGCGATAAGGGAGTGCGGTTTGTCTTTGAGTTCTTCGGTAACCACCTCGAGCTGCATAAACACCTCGCGCCCAGTGGCGCGATCGGCCTCGATAATCCGCACGGGGCCTCGCGTCGGGTCGCATTTAACCTCATGGGTGTACTGCAGCAGCACCGAGGTCTTCCCAAACCCGTCGGGCGCATAAAGAACCACGATGCCGGCCTTTCGGCCCTTGGCGAGAAGCTCATTCATCAAGCGTTCGCGTCGCACCATATAGCCACCGCCCAGCGGCATCAGCTCGAGGTCGTCCATACTGCCCAAATCGTTTACCATGCCCGCTCCTCAACTCGACCGTATGGACACTGTAACCGCAAGACCATACAAGCCGCGCTATGAATAGAGCGACCTTGTGTTCTAGGTTGTCTTTTGGTACGCAAGCGGCAAGTTTTTGTACAGCGAGGGCCGATTGTTATTAATCCCCCGACTAATCGGTCTTTAAGCAGGTAAATGAGCTTGTCAGCTTGTCCCATCTAAGCGGCAGTGTAACGCAAATGAACAAGGTTCAGCTATGTCATTCAACTCGCCTAGCACCCGCTACCGTCTACGACCTTTTAGTGGCATTTTTGCATAGAATCTGGTATGGAATGAATCAAGCTGTTGGGCATCCGGCATTCGTCAAGCTTGCGGCAAGATTTTGGGGCTTATAGGACAAAATGTGTGTCCCGATAGAACATCCGTTTCCAT
>NZ_QRZD01000023.1:0-35894 GCF_003464565.1 Collinsella sp. AF14-35 | reverse complement strand
AACGACCTATTTGCTCAATGTGTTCGGCTGAGATCGGAAATCAACCAGCTACATTCAGATTGAATATGTTCTGTATGATGCCGATGGCAACCAGGTTGGAACGGCTCTTGCAAACACCAATCATCTGAAGGCGGGCGGCTCCTGGAAGTTCGAGGCGCTGGGTACGGTGTCTCCCGACCAGGTTGTTAGCTGGGAGCGTTCGGACGTAAGCGGTTTCTAGCATGTTGCATGCACTGGGGGAGGTGAGGTCGTATGCCCGATAAAAAGCTGACCGAGGAGTTGCTCAATGAGCTTCTCGATGCGCCGAACATCGATGGCTATATCAGGGAGCACGACTTTGCCGCCCCGTCGCTTTCGGACTACCTGAAGCAGCTGCTGCAGGAAAAGGGCTTGGAGCGCTCGCGCGTGGTTCGTATGGCCGATCTCAATGAGACCTTTGGCTATCAGATCTTTACCGGTGCGCGTCATCCGAGTCGCAATAAGGTGCTGCAGATTGCCTTTGCGATGGCGCTGACGCTCAAAGAGGCTAACCGTGCGCTGACGGCTGCCGGGGTAAGCGTCCTTAACTGCAAGGACCGCCGCGATGCGATTATCATCTTTTGCATCGATCGCGGGTGCAGTCTCCAAAAGGTCAACGAGGAGCTGTATCGCTTTGGCGAGGAGACGGTGAGTTAGCGGCTGATATCTGAGCCGGTGGAGCTGTCGAACAACGATGCAAACGAACGGGGCGCGGATGCCATGGGGTGTCTGCGCCCTGCGCTATGATGGAGGCTATGGATACTCAGACCCCAACATATTCTGATGATGAGCTGACCGCAGCGCTTGCCGAGCGCCTGGCGTCGCTCGATCGTGACGACAGCTATCGCGTGGAGCGTGTACTTAAGCGCTCGTCCGTTGAAACAACCGAGCTTGTGTACTTTGAAGGAACCGGCGGTGGTTCGCTCGGCCCCTTTGTCCGTAAACGCATCGATGCTTCGGCTCAAATCGGCGGGGCATACGAGCGTCTGTTTGCCGCTCAGCGGGCAGGCAGGCGTTTTGAGCACCTGCCCAGAATCGTCGATTGTCGTCGTGTGGGCGACGAGCTCAACGTGGTTATGGAATACATCGAAGGGGAGACGCTCGGGGCGCTGGTGTACCGTCTGGGAGCCACCCCCGATTATGCGCGTGAATTGTATCCTGCCCTATGCGATGCCGTGGGCGAGCTCCACACCGGTTTTGCAATAGCGGGGGAGACGTCGGCGCCGGTGATCCATCGCGACCTCAAGCCGTCGAATATCATCGTGACAGGTGCCAACTATACGCCTGATGACGGCCTGACGTTTTCATCGCTGGTGATTATCGACCTGGGGATCGCGCGCGTATGGCGCGATGGCGCCGATGCCGACACCGTCAAGTTTGGGACACGGCCCTATGCGCCGCCCGAGCAGTATGGGTTTGGGCAGACGAGTGTGCGCAGCGACGTCTACGCACTGGGCGCCCTGTTGTTCTTCTGCTTGGCGGGAGTCGACCCTAAACCAGGGCTCGACATGCGCGAGCAATGCGAGGCGCGCGGCATTCCCACTCCACTTGCCGATGCCGTCTGCATGTCGATGGCGCTCGATCCGGCCAAGCGTTTTGCGAGTGCGGAAGCGTTGGGACGGGCGACGCGCGCGGCATACGATTTGAGTCGCCCCGTGCGGCCTCCTGCGCCTGTCCGTACTCCAGACTCGGAGACGGTGTTGACGCCCCAAGGGCTCCAGAACCCCGCAGGGCTTCCTAGGCCTGCCGCTTCTGTTGCATGCGGTCTGCTCTCTCGCGTTCCGGAGTCTCTGGGGCGCATTTGGAATACGCTCGTCTGCTTCTCGCTGCTTGTGTTCTTTGCCGGAAGTCAATTTGCCGTCTTTCACCCCACGGGAGCAAACCAAAGCTACCCGACGTGGCTTCTCATAATCGAGTATTTTTTCTTTGTCGATGGCCTTATGGCGCTTATGCATTTTGCGCTGCTCGATAAGCGCCGTCTTCGTCGGCGATTTGCACTGCTCGACAGCTATCGCGGCATGAAACTCGCGAAACTCTGGCTCAAGGCATTGGGCGTGCTGCTCCTATGCATGATCGTCGTAGTCGCGGTCGTCAATGCGACCGGCGTCGTCGATACTTCCGCTACCTAAAAGAAAAGGGCCCCATTGGGGCCCTTTGCAGTTGCACTTAGATGCGGTTCATCTGAGCGGCGACTTTGTTGTACCAGTCCTGCCACGTGGGCGGGCAGTACTTTTTGGCCGCGGCCGGGGTAAGGGTGGAGCCGTAGTTGGCGCCCAGATAGGCAACGTGAGCGGAGATGCCCTCGCTCCAGCTGCCAAAGCTGCGCCAACCGCCGCCACGGGCACTCCAGCCCCAGGCGTTGTAAGAATTGGCGCAATAAGCACCCTTGGTGCTCTCGATGCAGGCGATGGCGGGGGACCAACGGGGGTCGACACCGGTATTCCAAGCGGCGACGGCAAAGTTGTAGCCCTGGCCTGCCATGGGGGAGCCGGCGAGATAATTGTCGATGCGGCCCGTCCACTCATTAATGAACGAATCGTAATCGGAGCTACCGGTATTGGCGTTGTTCACCGTGGTGTCGATGGTGGTGTTGGTGTTGGTGGCCTGGCTGCTGGAATTGCTGCCGCTTACGCCCTCGCCCGAGAGCTTCTCGGCGGCAGCGGCCTTATCGGCCTCAAGCTTGGCAAGCTCGGCGGCATTTTCCTGCTCGGCTTTTGCCTGTGCCTCGCTACGGAGCTGCTGGGCCTGCGCCAGCGCATCCTCGGCGTTTTTCTGCTCCGCCTCAAGCTGAGACTTGGCCTGCTGGAGCTCGGCCTTGTTCTGCTCGAGTTCGGTTTGCATGTTATTGAGCTCTTCGATCTCGTCGACGCTCGAGCTCGTGATCTGGTTGGTGTATTTGCAGGTCGTGATGAACTCACCCAGGCTCTGCGCGTTGACCAGGAAGCTCACGATGGGATTGGTGCCCTTCTGATACTTGTACAGATCGCGCATGGCAGAGCTTGCCTTGGCCTGCTGCTCGGGAAGCTTAGCCTCGATTTCCTCGATGCTCGCCTCATTGGAGTCAATCTGCTTTTGCAGGTCATCGAGTTTGGTGCGGGCGTCGTTGTAGGCGCTCGTGGCGGCTTCGATCTTCTGCTGGGCTGCGGAAAGCTGGTCCTGCGTTGCCTGCGAGGCGGCACACGCCGCAACGGGGGAGAGCATCGGTGTGGCCGTCAGCGCAACGGCGAGCACGGCGCTCGTGATGATACGAGCCGGCTTCGACGCGATGAGCGCTGCGGTGCGATGATTCGAATGCTGCATCCAGTCCCTCTGCAATCAATCGTAGGTTATGGTTCGAACGGTATTCTACTACTGCTTTCGACCTCAACTTGAACCTTAAAGGTTCCAAAGGGTCAAGTTGAACTTGAGACTTTGGCTTTGACCTGCAGTTATGATGAATTGTTGAGAAACCATAGAGTTCAACTTTAACGTTACGGGGGCCTGTTTGCGGACGGGCTTTCGGTCGTGAAAGCTATCTCAACAGGGGGTTTGCAGCTACAAGGCCCCATCGCGGTGAGTGCGGCCTTTATGCTGGACGATTACGTCGATTGCCATAGATACGGTGGAGCTTTGGGCGCCGGCGGCTTGGCACGCTAGAATAAATCAGTTGCGCAAAGACCGCCCGTTGTGTGGGCAGTTCATGATAGGAAGTTTCCATGGCATTGCAGTTTACAGAGCGCGAGTTCATTCCCGTGCTGCTCGGTGGCGACATCAACGCCTATTCGGTGGCGCGCGCCTTCTACGAGGAGTACCAGGTCAAGAGCCTGGTCTTTGGCAAGTACCAGACGGGTCCCGCGTACCGCAGCCAGATTATCGACTACACGCCCAACGTGGATATCGATACCATGCCTGTGATGCTCAGGACCGTCAACGGCATTGCCCAAGCGCATGCCGATAAGACGATTGTCCTTGTGGGCTGTGGCGATAACTATGTTGCCCTCGTGGCTCAGGCCAAGGATGCCCATGAGTTGGCGGATAACATCGTCGCGCCTTACGCTCCCTATAGCATGCTTGAGCAATGTCAGAAGAAGGAGATCTTCTACGAGCTGTGCGAGAAGCACGGCGTGCCCTATCCGCATACCTTTACCTTCACCATGGCGATGCTGAACGCCCAAGGCGAGGCACCTGCCGAAGTGCTCGACCAGATCGACTTTCCCTACCCGATGATCCTGAAGCCTTCTGACGGCATCATGTGGTGGCAGCACGAGTTCGAGGGCCAGAAAAAGGCCTATGAGATTGCCGACCGTGCCGAGCTGGAACAGGTCATTCGCGACTCGTATGCCAGCGGCTACACCGACGACCTGATCTTGCAGGATCGCGTGCCCGGCAATGACGAGTGCATGCGCGTGCTCACCAGTTATTCCGACCGCAACGGCAAGGTGCGCATGATGTGCCTGGGTCACGTGCTGCTCGAGGAGCATCAGCCTCACGGTGTCGGCAACCACGCCTGTATCATCACCGAGCCCAATGACGAGCTCATGGGCGGCGTGCGCAAGTTGCTCGAGGACCTTCACTTTGTGGGCTATTCCAACTTTGACGTTAAGTACGACGAGCGCGACGGCTCGTTTAAGTTCTTCGATTTCAACACGCGCCAAGGTCGCAGCAACTACTACGTCACTAACAGCGGCTTTAACGTTGCCAAGTATGTGGTGGACGAGCATGTGTTCAACCGCCCGTTTGAGCCGGAGTTTGTGACGGCGCAGGACGAGGCGCTGTGGATGGTCGTCCCCATGGGCGTCGTCGACAAGTACGTCAAGGATCCCGAGCTGCGCGCTAAGGTGCATCGCCTGGACAAGGAAGGCAAGGGCGCCGACCCTTCGTTTATGAAGGGCGACTTTGTCTTTAACCGCTGGCTGCGCATGTGGCACACCAAGCTGCGCCACTTTAAGCTGTTCAAGACGTATTACAAGTAGATGAGTGCGGCGCCCGTCCGGTTTACATCGGGCGGGCGCGGGTATGATACGCGCAATTGCGCAAGCGTCACCAAGGAGGCGGCGATGGAAAAGCTGGGAGTTATCGGCGGCATGGGCGCCGAGGCCACGTCGTATTACTACGACCAGGTAGTGCGTCATACGGCTGCTGCCTGCGATCAGGATCATATCGACATGGTGGTGCTCTCCAAGTCGACCATGCCCGACCGCACGCTGGCCATTAAGACCGGCGAGCACGCCAAGCTGCTGGCGACCATGAAAGAGTGTGCCCAGGCACTCGAGTCGCTGGGCTGTGCGCACATTGCCATTCCCTGCAACACGTCACACTACTTCTACGACCAGATCCAGTCGTTTACGAAGGTGCCGATTATCCACATGCCGCGTGAGTCGGTGCGCTATGCCCTTGCGGGTGCGGTGATGGGGGAGTGCGAGTTCGACCCCAACCTGAGCATGCCGGCCGAGCCGGTGCGCAAGATTGGCATCATGGGCACCGACGGAACCGTGGGCGCGGGCGTCTACGGCCGCGAATGCGAGGCTGCGGGTGTTGAGGTCGTCTATCCCAGCGAGAAACGTCAGAACGATGTGATGTCGCTTATCTACGATGATGTGAAAGCCGGACGTGAGCCCGATATGGATAAGTTCGACCGCGTGATGTGGGAGTTCGCCCGTAGCGGCTGCGACCGTGTCATTCTGGCCTGCACCGAGCTATCGGTGCTGCAGAAGTATCGAGAGATGCCCGAGATCACCCTCGATGCCATGGATGTCCTGGTGCGCGAATCCATCATCCGCAGCGGCGTCCCCTACCGCCTCTAGCTTCCGACCCGTCAAAAAGGGACAGGTTAATTTTGGTAGGTTTTATCTGGTGAAACAATAAAGGCCTCGGCTCGTTTGGTGCGAGCCGAGGCCTTTTGCGTTGGGCGGTTGCTGTCGGTGGTGAACTAGAACAGGAAGCCGATGGCGATGAGGGCGATGCTGACGATGAGTACGGCGATGTCCAGGCCCTTGATGGGGTAGCGCTTGTACGAGCTGGCGCGCGTGCGCAGATAGAAGCCGCGCTGTTCTGCCGCCAAGGCCGTGGCATCGGTCTTGCCCACGCTCGAGATGAGCAGCGGCACACACAGTGGCAACATGAGCTTAAGCTTCTTGATAGGGTTCTTGGTGTCGTACTCGACGCCGCGCGCGGTCTGCGCTTCCATGATGGCGTTCATCTCCTGACCAAACACTGGCACAAAGCGCAGCGCCGTGGTAAAGGTGAAGGCATAGCGATACGGTACGTGCAGCACCTCGACGCAGGCGTTGGCAAGGTCGTTGAGCTTGGTCACCATGAGCATGAGGATGAGCGGTAACGCCACACCCAGCAGGCGCAGACAGGCCTTCGATCCTGTGATGAGGCCCGTGTCGGTGATAAAGCCCCACACAACGTTGCCATCGCGCATAAAGGCCAGCTGGAGCACCAGCATGATAAGCGCGAGCGGAATCAGCAACTTGAGCAGCGAGAACAGACGGTCGACGACACCGGCATAGGCGCCCAGCGCAAGGGTGAGCACCAAAAAGCCCAGCAGCGCCACGTAGGTGTCGGACAAGAAGATGCCGACGATGATGGCGGCGGCGAGGCCCAGTTTGACGACGGGGTTCAGGCGATGCAGCAGCGTATCGCCCGGCATGTAGTCGATGACGTTAACCACGGCGGACCATCTCCTTGGTAATGCGAACGACATCGGTGACCTCGCTCACCTGCGCAAAAGCGGGCGAGACGGAAGATGCCAGACGGCGCGAGAGTTCAATAACCTGGGGAGGCTCCACGTAGGCACGCCGCATGAGATCGATGTTCGAGAATAGCTCGTGCGTGCGGCCGCGGTCGAGGATGCGACCGTCGGCCATTACTACGATACGCTCGGCAAAGTCGGAAACAACTTCCATATCGTGGCAGACCATGATAACGGCGCAGCCGCGCTCGGCCATGGTGCGCACCGTTTCCATGACGGTCATGCACTCGCGGTAATCAAGGCCGCTCGTGGGCTCGTCGAGCACGACGATCTTGGGCTCAACAACTACGACGGAGGCAAGCGCCACCATTTGTCGCTGGCCGCGCGAAAGCGAGAAAGGTGCCTCATCGGCAGGCAGGCCAAAGCGGTCGATAACGAGTCGAGCGCGACGCAGAGCCTCGGCACGGTCGATGCCGGCAAGCTCCAGGCCAAAAGCGACCTCGTCGAGTACGGTATCCTTGCAGATCTGGCGGTCGGGGTTTTGGAAGAGGGTTGCGACTTCGCGGGCGATGCGGCTCGTGGGAACGGCTGCGGTGTCCAGCCCCGTAACGCGCACGCTGCCCGAGGCGGGCTTAAGCAGGCCTGTGAGCAGCTTGGTGAGCGTGGTCTTGCCGGCACCGTTTTGGCCGACGATGCCCACGAGCTCGCCGGGATAGAGCGTCAGGTTGAGGTCGTGTACGGCGGCGCCGCCATTGGGATAGGCAAACTCAACATGGTCGAAGGTGAGTACGGGTTCGGCGTCCTTGGCATGAGGGCGCAACGACGGTGCATGCGGGGAGCCGGCGGGCGCCTGGGCTTCGCTGGCCGCGCGTGCGGGGTCGACGATGCCCGAAATCAGGCGCTCGGCCTCATCGACATCCAAGCAAGGGGTACCGCTTACCAGGCCATCGGCCTCGAGGCTATTGAAGATACGCGTGACGCGAGGGCAGTCGACGCCGATGGCACGGAGCTCGTCGGTATGCGCGAAGACCTCGTGTGGTTCGCCCTGCAGCGCGATTTCGCCATGGTTGAGCACGAGCACGCGGTTGCAGTACTCCGAGAGCAGGGCGACCTTTTGCTCAACGACGACGATGGTGATTCCAAGTGTGCGGTTTGCCTCACGCAGCGTCTCGAAGACCAACGTGGAGCTGGCGGGGTCGAGTGCCGCGGTGGGCTCGTCGAGAACCAAGACGCGCGGACGCATGGCGAGGATGGCGGCGATGGCTACCTTTTGCTTCTGTCCGCCCGAGAGGGTGGCGATCTCGCGGTCACGCAGGTCGCTGATGCCGACGGTCTCGAGCGTTTCACTCACGCGCCGCTCGATCTGGTCGTGGGGAACGCCAAAGTTCTCGAGGCCAAAGAGCATCTCGTCCTCGACGACCGAAGCGACCATCTGCGTGTCGATATCCTGCAGCACGCTGCCGACGATTTGCGACACGTCGGTGAGCGAGGCTTCGCAGGTGTCGTGGCCGTCTACCATGACGGCCCCAAAGAACGTGCCGGTGTAGTGGTGGGGCACGGCACCCGACAGGCAGGCGGCAAGCGTGGACTTGCCGGCGCCCGAGGGCCCGATGATGCCGATGAAATCTCCCTTGTTCACGCTGAGCGAGATGTGGCTGAGCGCCCGCTCGGTCTGCGTGCCATAGGAGAACGAGACATCGTCGACGTTGATGATCGTTTCCATGGATACCTTTCATAGTCATTGGGGACGTTCTTTAATGACTAGTCGTTTAAGAACGTCCCCAAGAGCTAGTTGTTTGGGACGGTCTTTACCGATGGGTCACTGTGGGTTAGTTGAGCTTCAGGGCCTTCTGGATGGGCAGGTAGAGGGCGCCGACCAGAATGGCGTTAAAGACGGCGGTCATGGCGACGACGGGCAACATAGCGGCGGCGAGCTCGCCGACCACGCCAAGCATGGCCATCTTGATAACCATGAAGATGACGCCGGAGACAAAGGTGGTCACGAAGGTAGCGACGATGGCGACGGCAGGCTTAACCTGACCGTTCTTGCCGGCGGCGTTGACGATGCCGGCCATGAGCATGGCGGCGATGCCCTCGGCGGCAAAATCGACGAACGGCGAAGTGGTGGTGATCTGGATCACGGCAGCCGAGATGAGGCCAATGACGAGCGCCTGGCCGATGTTGGGACGAACGACCAGGATGGTGAGGCAGAAGGCCGAGATGATGAACTCGGGGCTGATCATGCCGCCCGAGATGCCCGAGATTGCCTTGCCGACGGTGAAGTTGAGGATGAAGCCGGCGGCGAGCAGGATGGCGAGCAGGACGAGGGCGCGGACATCGAGTTTGCCGCGATCGGCGGTCTGGACGGTGCGGGGCTGGGTGGCGGTGGTGTTCTGAGACATGGTGAAAATCCTTTCGGAAGGGGATTGCAAGAGAAAAGCGGAGGCGCGTGATGCGAATGCGATCGGGCTCGAGATAGAAAAAGGCCCCCGGTCGAAACCGGAGGCCTTCCAATCACCTAGAGCGCAAAAACAGGCGTGAGGGACTCACTGTCGACCGATCGTATTCGCATCACGCCACCACCAGTTGTTGAGAGACTTCATCGTGTTCTTCATGTTGGTGGCTCCTTTCGTGATGCCGTGGCGCGGTCGCACCTAGTTGCTGTTGCGCTGCACTATAGCACAGCGAAGTGTGTGCGGGGAAATCTTTTTTAAAAAGATTTCAGGCGGGTTTCCCGTCGGTCAAAAAGGCGGGTTAAGTGGGCGTGGTGACTCATGTGCCCCGCCCGCTCAGCTAAGACGTTACTCCTTATTGCGACGGTAGAGGAAGTAACCGCCCGCGGAGATGACGGCAACGCCAGCGATGGCGAATGCAGCCACCATGCGGCCATCAAAACGATCGCCAGTGGTGGGCAGGCCGCCCTTGGTGTTCGTCTTGTTGGTGGTTACCGTGGTCGTGGTGTCCGACTTGCCGGGCTTCTCGGGCTTGGTGGTGGGCTGCTCGGGCTTAGCGGGCTGTTCGGGCTTAGCGGGCTGCTCGGGGGTACCGGGCTGTTCGGGAGTTCCGGGCTGATCCGGGGTCACCGGGTCGGTGGCAAGAGTGTCCTTGGCATAGGTGATGGACACCTTGAGGCCGTTGGTCTCAGTGTTCAGGTCGCTCGGGGTGAAGGGCGTGCTGAAATCCTCAGCCTTCAGATAAGCGCGCATCTCCTGGAGAAGGGCCTTGCACTTGACGTAGGTGTTCTCAGTGGCAGCCTTGCCGGCCTTGTTTGCCAGGGCGGTGCGGCCCTCAGTGGTGGTCTCGGCCTGCATAGCAGCATCGACCTCAAGGTTCTGCTCGATGAGCTCGTTCTGGAGAGCGTCGAGGTAGGCGCGAACGCCGGTGCCGAGCTGCTCGCGGTGCTCGTAGCAGAGGGAACTAATGTCCATGAGGACGTAGTTGATGGAGTTCTCGGGCTCCTCGTTGTTCACGATGTCCGTCTCTTCGCAGTGATCGTAGGAGACATCCTGATTGCTGAAGTAGGGGCTGACCTCGGTGAGCAGTGCAGAGTACAGAGGAATAGCGACGGAGTAGGCGGCGCGGGAGAGCATCTCCCACTGAATGGTCGCGATCTCGGGGTCCATGCCCTGACGGATCTGGAAGAGGTTGGTCTCGGTGCTTCTTTCGGTGCCGATGGCGTAGACACCGTCGGTGTTGGCGTTGAGGCCGGGGACATTTTCGCCGCGGTTGCCAAATGCACGGATCATCTCAAAGGTGTTCCAGTCGGACTTGCCGGGCTTGAAGAACAGGGGCTGGATCTCGCTGACCATGGCTCCGATTTGGTCGGGGCCTTTTTCCGGTTTAACCGTGACGATGTCGTAATCCGCACCCTTGGTCAACGGGGCCATGAAGTAATCGCGGCCCTGGACATAGCGAGTCCACTGATGAACGCCGGAATCGGCGACGCTTTTGCCATAGGTCTTGGCAACGTCGAACTTGCCGTCGGTGTACTCGGCGAAGCCATTTTTCTCGGGCATGGTCTGGATGCCCTCGGAGTGGAGGCAGTTCTCGGCGTCATCAAGGTTGACATCGTAATTGAGTCCGCCGATGTTGGGGTTGAGTGAGGCGACGTCATCGGCGAGCTTCATGGCGATCCACTGGTGGCCGGAAAGTGCGGCAAACAGCCAAGTCTCGTTGCTGTCGGCGATGATAATCTGATCGTTGCCGTTGGCGCCCTGCTCGTCGATGATCTTGCCGAGGAGCTCGACACCCTCACGTGCTTTGGCACTTTCGCCTAAGATAACGCTGCCGTAGCTATACTCGCCAATGCCAGTGTCGGTCAGGGGGTCTGCCTTGGCGGCTTTATCGTTCATGTTGGTGGTCAGCGTTGCGGAGCAGGACACGCCCTTCTCGTTGATGCCTGCCTCAGAGTAGGCATCATAGCGCCCGTGCCACTGCGAAGGATGATCGCGCACGTAGCTATAACGATATGTAGTCTTGGTCGACCTGTATGAGAAGTTGGACTCGTCTGAGCCGTAGGTATACCCGGGGGCATGCGACGGCTCAATGCCAAAGTGCTTGAGGTAGCGCGGGCCAAAGTCCTCGGCGCGACCATAATATGCGTTGCCGTCGGCTGTTAGGTTTTTGCCCATGTACATCTGCGTGCAGGCGAGCGCAGATGTCGGCATGGACATGATGGTCGCAGCTCCAAAGGCGAGGCCTATGCCTAGCTTCTTGAGCGCGTTGACGGGGCGAGTTTTCCTCATTTTCCCTCCCAGCGTGCGAAAGCCCTCTGTCGCCAGAGGGCTTCAGCCAATAAAGACACCTCATTAGCGTAACGAACTGGAAACAATATTCATCTATGAAAGAAACTTACTCGATAAGCGTGATGAAATATGCGATGAACGGTTAATCGTACTCAGTTTGCAGCTTTACTTTAATAAAGACGCCCTGTAATTACTGTAGCCGAATAAAGTAGCTGGGAATGCCCGAAATGAAAATCCCCCGCTGTTTGACGAATGCATAAACAGTGGGAGAGTCGATAACTGGATGAATATCATACCAATGTGGATTTACTTCTTTCGGCGGTGAATCACGTTGATGGCGTAACCGACGAGCATGGCCAAGACGATGACAATAAAGCCGATCAGGGGATTGTCGTTCATAGGGTCCTCCTATTTTCCGAGCGGGGAGAATTCGTCGACGATGAGGTCGAGGCATTGCGGAAGCGCGCGGGCTCCAAAGACGCCCGAATTGCTGGAGATAATCTCGCCATCGAACTGCATGCCCAGTGACGGGGTGCAGGTGATCTTGGCTTCCTTGGTCTGGATGATCTTGAACTGTGGGCGCCCGAGTACCTTGCCGGCGGGGTCAAGCGCAGCGGTGATCACGGTAGGCAGCAGCTGCACGGTGCGCACGGGTTCGATGACCGCAATGTCGACCATGCCGTCGTTCATGCGGCAGTTGGGGAACAGGTTGATGTCGTTTTGGATGACCGAGGTGTTGCCGGCCATGCAGCAGATGCCATCGAGCTCCTCGACAATGCCGTCATGCTCGATGGTAAAGTGCGCCACCGTGGGGTTGGGCGTGGCGAGCGCGGAGAGGAAGTAGGCGATCTCGCCGATGTCGTTTTTGGTAGGGGCGGCCTTCATCATGATCTCGGCGTCGAAGCCCGAGCCGGCGATGATGATAAAGCCGTGGCGCCTTTCGTTGCCGTTCTCGTCGAGCCAAAAGAGCTCGCCCATGTCCACTTTGACCGTGCGACCGGCACGGCAGGCCTTGGCAAGTGCCGCTGCCTCGGGGGCATTACCGATGTTGTTAAAGAACAGGCAGGCTGTGCCGGAGGGGAAGACGAGCGTGGGGACGCCGCATCCGCGCATTTGGTCGAGTACGTTGGAGACGGTGCCGTCGCCGCCCGAAATCACCACGCGATCAAACTCGCGCACGTCTGCCACGGCGTCTTCGGGTTCCATGCCATCGCCGATAAAACGCATCACGACCTCGTCGCCGCCCTGCGCGAGGGCGTGCGTGAATGCGTAGATTTCATCTGAGCTGGGGCCCGATGCCGGGTTGTGGATGATAAGGCAGCGCATACTTACGTTCCCGTTCTGTGACTAACCGAGTATAGTTGTAAGGCAATGCCGATATCCTACCCGTGTTTTTCGGGCCTAACCTTATTCGATGGGTTGATATGTACATTTCCACACATCAGGCTCTACTCGACTTTTGCCAGCGCGCCCGTGAGTTTGACGCGATTGCCGTCGATACCGAGTTTTTGCGCGAGCGCACGTTCCATCCGCGCCTGTGTTTGGTTCAGATTGCCACCCCTGCCGAGAGCGTTGCGGTCGACCCTCTGGTGATCGACGACCTGTCGCCGCTGGCCGAGCTTATGGCCGACGAGAGCGTGATCAAAGTCTTCCACGCCTGCTCGCAGGATATGGAGGTTATGCTCCATACCGTGGGCGTGCTGCCGCGTCCGATTTTTGACACGCAGGTGGCCGCCGCCTTTTTGGGCGAACGCCAGCAGATTTCCTACGGCGCGCTCGTGCAGACGTTTTGCGGCGTCTCGCTGCCCAAGACCGAGTCGCTGACCGACTGGTCGCGTCGCCCGCTGACCGACAAACAGATCGAGTACGCGATCGATGACGTCAAGTACCTGATCGTCGCCTATACCGAGATGATGAGCCGCCTGCGCGAGCTGGGCCGCGTGGACTGGGTGCTCGACGAGCTGCGCCCGCTGGCTGACGAGTCGCACTATCGCGCCGATCGCCACGAGGCGTTCCGTAAGGTCAAACGCATCAATTCGTGCAGCCGTCACCAGTTGGGCATCGCGCGCGAGCTCGCCGCCTGGCGCGAGGACCGCGCCGAGCGCCGCAACATCCCGCGCAAGTGGGTCATGTCCGACGATACGCTGCTGGCGCTCGTTAAGCGCAATCCCGTGCGCGTTGAGGAGTTCTGTAGCATTCGCGGTACCGACCAGTTGGGGGAGCGCGACGTGGACGGCGCGCTCATGGCCATCAAGCGCGGTGCGAGCTGCCCGCACGATCGCCTGCCGCTCATGGTGCGCGGGCATCGCCAGATCTCTCCGGAGCTGGAGAGCGTGACGGATCTCATGTACGCGCTCATCCGCCTGGTTGCCGAGCGCTCGGGGGTGGCGACCTCGGTCATTGCCTCGCGCGATGACCTGGCCGATTACATCGAGCATCCTGAGCAAAGCCCCCTGCGCGAAGGCTGGCGTTTTGAGCTTGTGGGTTCGCGCCTGGACGATCTGCTTTCCGGCAATATGGGGCTCACCGTGAAGGACGGAAAAATCGAACTCTTATAGTTACGCGGTTTTACCAAACCGCGTAACAGCTCGACGCTGCAAACGGCCGAGAGCGGCAATCTGACGTTCAATCGTCGCTCGCGTACCAAAGTACGCGTCGCTTCTCTTTCACGTCACCTTGCTCGCTCTCGGCCGTTTTCGCTGACGATGCCAAAACTTCGATGCTGACTTGCTTTCCGGTTGAGTGGGTAGAATGCCTCCAACGTGTAACTCGATTCGGAGGAATTCGCATGCCTTATTACTATGGATACGGCTTTGGCATCGACCCACTGTACCTGTTGGTTGTTCTTGTCTGCACGGTGCTCGGTCTTGCCGCGCAGAGCTATATCAACTCGACGTACAAGACGTGGTCCAAGGTTCGCTCGGACGGCGACACGGGCGCTACGGTCGCTCGCCGCATGCTCGACGCCAACGGTTGCAACGCTGTGGGCATCAAGGGCGTTGCCGGCGAGCTCACCGATCACTACAACCCGCAGGATAACAATCTGTATCTCTCGGACGCCAACCGTTCGGGTGGATCGGTCGCAAGCGTTGCCGTCGCCTGTCACGAGGCGGGCCACGCTGCGCAGCGTCAAAGTGGTTACGCCATGATGAAGGTGCGTACTGCCCTGGTCCCGGTCGTCAACTTTACCCAGAACACCTGGACCATCGTGCTGCTTATGGGCTTGTTCATGAACATCGCGGGACTCACGACCCTCGCACTGATCTTCTTCTCGTTTAGCGTGCTGTTCCAACTGGTTACGCTACCGGTCGAGATTGATGCTAGTCGGCGCGCCGTGGCGTATATTGAGCAGTCGGGTATGAGCTCCAAGCAGGTCAACGGTGCCAAGAAGGTGCTGACGGCCGCCGCGCTTACCTATGTGGCTGCGGCGCTCACCTCGATTATTCAGCTGCTCTATCTTATGGCTCGATACAACAGAAACTCCAACCGATAACAAATTGGGTCGCTGGGCGCCGCGGGGATTCGTGTCCTCGCGGCGCTGTACTATGTGTTGGACTTGAATTTGCGCAGGGCCGAAGCCCTTGTGCACGATGACGAAAGGAGGCTGCGTGGCAGGCTGGAATCTAACCGGCAATAGCGTTTCCGCCGAGTTCGACGGTTCGGACGAGCAAGAGCGTAAAGAGCTCAGCGTGAGCCAGGCGGTAGAGATCGCCGCCGGTGCGCTCGATGCTATTCCGCGACTGACCGTCCTGGGCGAGGTCACGGGTTTCCGTGGTCCCAATGCCCGAAGCGGCCACTGCTACTTCCAGATTAAAGACGACTCGGCCGCCGTCGACTGCATCATCTGGAAGGGCGCCTATCTCAAGCGTACCTTCGATCTGCGTGACGGCATGCAGGTGAGCTTTAAGGGCAGCTTCAATCTCTATAAGGCCACGGGCCGCATGAGCTTTGTCGCTCGCTCGTTTTCGCTGGCGGGGGAGGGTCTGCTGCGTCAACAGGTGGCGCAGTTGGCCGAAAAGCTACGCCGCGAGGGACTGATGGACGAGTCCCGCAAACGCCGCATCCCGGTGTTTTGCTCACGCGTGGCGGTCGTCACCTCGCTTTCCGGTGCGGTAATCGACGACGTCAAGCGTACGCTGCGCCGTCGCAACCCGCTCGTCGAGCTTGTCTGCGTGGGCGCCAAGGTTCAAGGCGAGGGTGCGCCGGCCGAGCTCATTGATGGCTTGCGCCGCGCCGCTTCCATTACGCCGGCGCCCGACTGTATTTTGCTGGTGCGCGGCGGCGGCTCCTTTGAGGACCTTATGACCTTTAACGACGAAGGGCTTGCCCGTGCGGTGGCGGCCTGTCCCGTGCCCGTGGTGACGGGCATTGGCCATGAGCCCGATACCTCGATCTGCGACATGGTGAGCGACCGCCGGGCCTCCACGCCCACGGCGGCGGCCGAATCGGTGGCGCCGGCTATGACGGAGTTGGCCGATGTACTCGAGGCGCGTCATCAGCGTCTGGGCGCCGCGATGGCTTCGATGATTGGGTCGAATCAGGTTGATTTGGAGATGCTCGATCAGCGTGGTCGCCGCGCCTGGGATACCTATACGGCCCGTCTGGGCGATGCGCTCGATGCAGCCGCGCGCCGCCCGTGCCTCAACGACCCAACGTTTATGGTCGAGCGCCGCGAATCGGAGCTTGCACTGACTGCCGATCGCCTGTCGGGCGCCATAGTACGCTCAGTCGGGGTCTTCCGCTCCAACTTCGAGCGTCTGCCCGAGCGTCTGGTCGCAAGCACCTCAGGGCTCGACGGCAAACGCCATGCGCTCACGCTTACGAGTTCCCGTCTGGAGCATCATGGACGTTCGATGCTCAGCAAACCCGCGTCCGACCTGGGCAGAGCTGCCGCGTCGCTCGATGCCCTGTCGCCGCTCAAAGTGCTTGCTCGCGGCTATTCCATCGCGTACAGCGATGATGGTGTGGCTACGAGTGCCAAGGCCTTTAAGCCTGGCGACGCCATTCGCGTGCGCATGGCAGACGGCAACGTGGCAGCAACGGTCGATACGGTCGAGTAGACCGCGTTTCGCAGTGATAGACCCTTAGGAAAGGAAACAGATATGGCAGAGAAGACCCCGGTCGAGCAGCTTACGTACAAGCAGGCCTCGCAGGAGCTGGAGCTCATCATCCGCAGCCTTGAGTCGGGCGATATGGAGCTCGAGGAGTCGCTCGAGAGCTACACCCGCGGCGTCGAGCTCCTCAAAAGCCTGCGCACCCGCCTGTCCGATGCCGAGCAGAAGGTCTCGGTGCTCCTTAAGGACGTCGACGGCAACGACGTACTCGCCGACGGCGAGGCCGCCAACACCGATGATAACCTTTCGTTCTAAGCATCTCGACCAAATATAATTACCTTGGTCTGTGAGAAAGGAACCAACCATGTGCGATTGCATCTTCTGCAAAATTGCCAACCACGAGATCCCCTCGACCGTTGTCTACGAGAACGATCAGGTCATCGCCTTCGACGACCTCAACCCCCAGGCGCCGGTCCACACGCTCGTGATCCCCAAGAAGCACTACAGCGATATCGCCGACAACGTATCTGCCGAGACCATGGGCGCCATGGCTCACGCCATCCAAGAGGTCGCCAAGGCCAAGGGTCTGGAGGACGGTTTCCGCGTCATCTCCAACAAGGGTGTCAACGCCGGCCAGACCGTCATGCACTTCCACATGCACGTTCTCGGCGGCAAAAACTTGGGCGAGGACCTCATCTGAGGGCCTCTGCTCCGTGCAATGAAGCGGAAGCTCGGGCACCGATAACTTATATATCAACGCAATAAACCCGAGCGCGAGGGCGTTTGGGTTTATTATTGAAGCGTATGTAACCTGGCGGCGCCACACCGCCTGTTAGTAGGGAGACGCATGAACGTTCTGGTCGTCAACGCAGGATCTTCGACCCTTAAGTATCAGGTCATCGATACCAAGTCCCACAAGGTGTCCGCAAAGGGCTCCTGCGAGCGCGTCTGTTTTACCGGCGGTACCTTCACCCACGCTGCCAACGGCTCCAAGAAGGTGACCGAGAACATCGAGTTCCCCGACCACAAGGTCGCCATCGAGGTCGTCCTGAAGGACCTCGAGGCCAACGGCGTCAAGATCGAGGGTATCGGCCACCGTATCGTTCAGGGCGGTTGGTACTTCGGTGATTCCTCCCTCGTCGACGAGGACGTCCTCGCCAAGATCCGCGAGGTTGCTCCGCTCGCCCCGCTGCACAATAACCCCGAGGCCAACGTTATCGAGTACTGCCTGGAGCAGTATCCCGACCTGCCCAACGTCACGGTCTATGACACCGCTTTCCACTTCAACATGCCCGAGGTCGCCAAGACTTACGCTCTGCCCAAGGATGTTTGCGACAAGCTGCACATTCGTAAGTACGGCGCCCACGGCACCAGCTACCGCTACATCTCCAAGAAGGTCGCCGAGATGACCAACGGCGGGGCCCGCAAGGTCGTCGTGTGCCACATCGGTTCCGGTGCCTCCCTGTGCGCCATCGAGGACGGCAAGTGCATGGACACCACCATGGGTCTCACCCCGCTTGACGGCGTCATGATGGGCACCCGCTGTGGCTCCATCGACCCGGCTACCGTGTGCTACCTGCAGCGCGAGGGCGGCTACACCTTCGACGAGGTTGACGAGATGATGAACAAGAAGTCCGGCCTTTTGGCTGTGACCGGTGGCAAGACCAACGATTGCCGCAATGTCGAGGAGCTCGCTGCCGCTGGCGACCCCGAGGCTCAGCTCGCCTTCGATATGTTCGTCTACAAGATTGCCGCCAAGGCTGCCGAGATGGCCACTTCTATGTGCGGTATGGACACCCTGGTCTTTACCGCCGGCATCGGCGAGCACGCTCCGGCCGTCCGCGCCGGCGTTGCCGACCGCCTGGCCTTTATGGGCGTCAAGATGGATCATGCCCGCAATGCCCTGCGTGGTGACGGCGCTTGGTGCCTGTCTGCCAAGGATTCCAAGGTCAAGATTTTCGTCATCCCCACGGACGAGGAGTTCATGATCGCTTCCGACGTCGAGCGCATCGTCAACGGCAAGTAATTGCAAGAGGGGAGGGGCTGGACGACCGAGCGCCGTTCAGCCCCTCTTTCGTCTCGTTGAGCGATATGCCTGATAGCTATTTATCAAGTTGTGATAACTTCTTATTAACATGCGGCCGCCTTAAGGGGTCTGCGCCGACCGTATCGCACTGCAAAGGAGTCTCATGAACGTACTTGTTGTCAACGCCGGCAGCTCGAGCCTTAAATATCAGCTTTTGGATACCGATACCCGCGAGGTTTTCGCCAAGGGCAACTGCGAGCGTATCGGCTCGGACATGGGCATCTTTGGCCACTCCGAGAACGGTGGTGCCAAGCAGACCGAGGAGATTCCTTTTCCCGATCATCGCTGCGCCATTGCGCGCGTGCTCGAGGAGCTCGAGAAGACCGACTTTACGATCGATGGCATCGGCCACCGTATCGTTCAGGGTGGCTGGCACTTCGATGATTCCGCGGTCGTCGACGATGAGGTCATGGCTAAGATCCTCGAGGTTGCTCCGCTCGCCCCGCTGCACAATTACGGCGAGGCCGCGGCAATCGAATATTGCCGCGAGAAGTATCCGGAGCTGCCCAACGTGGCCGTCTTCGACACCTCGTTCCACATGACCATGCCCGAGGTCGCCTACACCTACGCGCTGCCCAAGGACGTGTGCGACAAGTACCACGTGCGCAAGTACGGTGCCCACGGCACGAGTCACCGCTATGAGTGGATGATGGCCAAGGAGATCCTGGGCTCGCGCTGCCACCGCCTGCTCTCGTGCCATTTGGGCAACGGCGCCTCGCTTGCCGCCATCGAGGACGGTGTATGCCGCGATACCACGATGGGCCTCACGCCGCTCGACGGCCTGATGATGGGCACCCGTTGTGGTTCCATTGACCCGGCTACCGTGTGCTACCTGCAGCGCGAGGGCGGCTACAGCTACCAGGAAGTCGATGACATGATGAACAAGCAGTCTGGTCTGCTTGCCATCTCGGGCATCTCCAACGACGCCCGTGACATCCGTACGCGCGCCTCCGAGGGCGACGAGCGCTGCCTGCTCGCCTTCGATATGTTCGCCTACAAGGCCATGCAGCAGGCCGGCTCCATGATCGCTTCCATGGCGGGCGTCGACACCATTACCTTTACCGCCGGCATCGGCGAGAATGACTGGTCGATCCGCAAGGCCTTCTGCGACTGCTTCGAGTGGCTGGGCGTGCGCATCGACAACAACAAGAACCGCGAGGCCGTGGGCAACGGTCCGCAGGTCATCAGCGCCGCCGGTTCCGCCGTCACGGTCATGGTCATCCCCACCGACGAGGAATACATGATCGCCCACGACGTCGAGCGTCTGACCGCGAATAACTAGTGCGTTCGCTTGCGATTGAACGAAAGGCCTCCTGAGCAGCAGCTCAGGAGGCCTTTTTGCTAGCAGGCGGAAATTCCAGTCCCAAAGTGATCATCGCCGGCAACGCCTGCGCTCCCAGCAACGTCACCCATTCGTTCAGATCCTCAGCCCCAGCTCGTAGCCAAGCCGCCGCCCACTCCAGATTCCCTGACTGCTGCGTGACGGCAGGGACCCTGCAGGGCAAAGCTCTGAAAACATTCCGCAGGACGCAAAGAGGCTCCGCCGCGCGAAGCGCGCAGCGGAGCCTCTTTGCATGTCCGAGGACGTTTTCAGAGCTTTGCCCTGCAGGGTCCCGAGGGGATATGTAAGCTATTCAGCCATCTGAGCCTGGACGGCGGTGATGGCCACGACACCCACGATGTCGTCGGCAGAGCAGCCGCGCGACAGGTCGTTGACCGGCTTGGCGATGCCCTGCAGGATGGGGCCGTAGGCGTCGGCACCGGCGAAGCGCTGGACCAGCTTGTAGCCGATGTTGCCGGCCTCGAGATCGGGGAACACAAGCACGTTGGCCTTGCCGGCAACGGAGGAGCCGGGGGCCTTGAGCTGGGCGACGGTGGGAACGATGGCGGCGTCGAGCTGCAGGTCGCCATCGATGGCGAGCTCGGGAGCCTTCTCCTTGCAGAACTTCACGGCCTCCTGGACCTTCTTGGCAACCTCGCCGCCGGCGGAGCCCATGGTGGAGTAGGAGAGCATGGCCACGTGCGGCTCGACGCTGCCCATAAAGGTGGACCAGGAGTGAGCGGAGGCGATGGCGATCTCGGAGAGCTCGTCGGAGGACGGGTTGATGTTGAGGCCGCAGTCGGCGAAGATCAGCGTACCGTCGGTGCCGAACTGCGGGGTGTCGGTGCACATCACGAAGAAGGCCGAGACCAGCTTGGTACCCGGGGCGGTCTTAAGGATCTGCAGCGCGGGGCGCAGTGTGTCGGCGGTGGAGTGGCAGGCGCCGGAGACCAGGCCGTCGGCGTCACCCATCTTGACCATCATGGTGCCAAAGTAGGTGGCGTCCATCACCTGGGCACGAGCCTGCTCGATGGTGACGCCCTTCTTGGCGCGGAGCTCGGCAAACTTCTGCGCGTACTCCTCGTGCTTCTCGGCGTTGCGCGGGTCGATGACGGTGGCGCCGGGAACATCGATCTCGTCGGGGTTGCCCAGGATGACGAGCTTTGCCAGGCCCTCCTCGATGATTTTGTTTGCCGCGACGATGGTACGCGGATCCTCGCCCTCGGGCAGGACGATCGTCTTAAGGTCGGCCTTGGCGGCAGACTTCATACGGTTCAGGAAATCGCTCATGATACTCCTTACAAGCGTTTCGCTAAGCTCCAGGCCCTCGGCTGTACACGAATAAACCCGCTGCTAGCGGGTTTACCTTTCAATAATGTACGCCGCGGTGCTTGAGCTTTCCTTGTGTGGCAAGCTCATTATAGGACGCATTAGCGCTATAATCGCTCTGATAAATATGTCTCGACGTATGTTCGAGAAAAAGCCCAGTTAAAAAGCGTGTGGCTTTTGACAAGGAGTATCGATGCAGATTACCTCAGGCCTGCCTGAAGGCTTTAATGCCGGTGCGTACGACATGATCGTTGTCGGCGCCGGTTATGCCGGTGCCGTTTGCGCCCGCCGTCTTGCCGAAACTATCGGCTATCGTGTTGCCGTTTTGGAGCGTCGCGGCCACATCGCGGGTAATGCCTACGACTGCACTGACGAGGCCGGAATCCTGGTCCACGAGTACGGTCCGCACATCTATCACACTTTTAATGAGCGCGTCCATAACTTCCTGTCGCGCTTTACCAAGTGGACGGACTACCAGCACAAGGTGCTCGCCAACATCAACGGCACCCTCATGCCCGTACCCTTTAACCATGCGAGCCTCAAGCTCGCCTTTGGCGATGAGCGCGGCGAGGAGCTGTACCAAAAGCTCGTGGAGACCTTTGGCAAGGACGTCAAGGTGCCCATTATGGAGCTGCGCAAGAAGAACGACCCCGACTTGGCCGAGGTCGCCGATTACGTCTACGAGAACGTCTTTTTGCATTACACCATGAAGCAGTGGGGCCAGACGCCCGACCAGATCGACCCCTCGATCACCGGCCGCGTTCCCGTCTTTGTGGGCGATGACGATCGCTACTTCCCGCAGGCTCCTTTCCAGGGCATGCCGCAGGATGGCTATACCGCGCTGTTCGAGCATATGCTCGATCACGATCTGATCGACGTATTCTGTGACGTAGACGCCCGTGACCTCTTTGAAATCGACGAGACCACCGTCAAGATCGACGGCAAGGTCTATGGCGGCGAGATCGTCTACACCGGTCCGCTCGACGAGCTATTCAACCTCGACCTGGGCGCGCTGCCGTACCGCACGCTCGATATGAAGTTCGAGACGCTCGATATGGACCAGTTCCAGCCCGTGGGCACCGTCAACTACACCACGAGCGAGGACTATACGCGCATCACCGAGTTCAAGAACATGACTGGTCAGGTCCTGCCCGGCAAGACCACCATCATGAAGGAGTACTCCAAGGCCTATACGCCCGGCTCGGGCGAGACGCCGTACTACGCTATTCTGGAGCCCGAGAACCGTGAGCTCTATGAGCGCTACCTTGAGCGCGTCCAGAACCTGACGAACTTCCACCCGGTGGGTCGTCTGGCCGAGTATCGTTACTACGATATGGACGCCGTGACCAATTCTGCCCTCGATCTTTCGGATGAGATTATCGCCTGCCATGCATAAAGTCATAACATTCGGTATTCCCTCATATAACGCCGCCAAGGACATGGACCATTGCATCACCTCCATCTTGGAGGGGAGCAATTACGCCACCGATATCGAGATTATCGTGGTGGACGACGGCTCCAAGGACGAGACGGCCGCCAAGGCCGACGAGTGGGAGGCCCGTTATCCTGGAATCATCCGCGCGGTGCACCAGGAGAATGGCGGTCACGGTATTGCCGTCCTTTCGGGTCTGCGCGAGGCGCAGGGCACCTACTACAAGGTTGTCGACTCGGACGACTGGCTTGACGGCGCTGCCCTTTCGACCATGCTGTCGATTCTGCGTGGCTTTGAGGAGCGCGACCAGCGCGTTGACCTGTTTATCTCGAACTACGTGTACGAGAAGGTTTACGAGGGCACGCATACCGCTATCGGTTACAAATTTGCCCTGCCGCGCAAAAAGATCTTTTCCTGGGATCAGATCGGTCATTTCCGCCTGGACCAGAACCTACTCATGCACAGCCTGTGCTATCGCACGGATGTGCTGCGCGAGTCCAACCTTCCCATGCCGCCGCACACGTTCTATGTGGACAACATCTACGCCTACGTGCCGTTGCCGCGCTGCAAGACCATGTACTACGCCGACATCGACCTCTATCGCTACTTTATCGGTCGCGAGGGCCAGAGCGTCAACGAGGCAACGATGGTCAAGCGTCTGGACCAGCAGTTCCGTGTTACGCGTATCATGATGGAGTCGTACCACCTGTACAGCGATGTCGAGTCGTCGCGCCTGCGTTCGTACATGATGGGCTACTTCACCATGATGATGGCGATCTGCTCGGTGCTCACCAAGCTTTCCGAGGAAGATTGCGCCGACGAGCGCCTAAAGACGCTGTGGAATGATTTGAAGGCCTACGACGAGCGCATGTATCGTCGTGCCCGCTACGGCGTGGTCGGCTTCTTCACCAACCTGCGCGGACGGGCCGGAGACAAAACCACACTCGGCCTATACCGTCTTGCCTCAAAGATCTTCAAATTCAACTAACTGCCGAGTAATCGCTGCTGTTAGGTTGACTGGGCCCCTTGGCCTTTAGTTTGCTACTGCGAACAGTCCTGCTCGCACGGAAAGCACATTAAGTGCTTTCCGGCTCGTGCGGAACTTGTATCAAACTAAAGGCCAAGGGGCCTCTGCTATAAGAATCGATTGTCAGGTTAGTTGAATTTGAAGACCTTAGACGCGCGGTACACAGGGGCCTGAGCTGAAAAGAATAAGGTTGGAAGTCGGTCGGAGGCGGGCGGGCATTACGTTTGTCGCGAGTTCCGCATGCAAAGAAGGCCACTTAATGTGGCCTTCGTCTTGCATAGGACTGTAGAGCAGCAAACGTAATGCCCGCCCGCCTCCGACCGACGGACGAGTGAGATTACTTCGCGGCGCCGGGGATGCCGTGGGAGGTTTTGGCGGTTTTGGCTCCGTTTACGATGGCGGTTTGCAAAGCCCTTACGGCGAGCATGCCCAGCAGGTCTAGGGGAACGGCGGCGTTTGCCTGGGCGCCCAGTTTGCCGCTGGCGAGGGTGTAGATGGTGTCGCCGTCGTTGGTGGTGTGCGTGGGACGGATGGCGTGTGCGTAGGCGTCTGCGGCCATCTGGGAGACCTTGGTGGCTTGTGCCTTAGTGAGTTCCACGTTGGTGACGATGCAGCTGATGGTGGTGTTGGTGCGGTCGAGCGGCATCTGCATGGATCCGGCGGCGGCAAAGGCTGCGAGTTCCATATCGACGATTTGGTCGCTATCGGCTGAGGCGCGCATGCCGGCGACCCACTCGCCGGTGAGGGGGTCGACAACGTTGCCGCAGGCGTTGACCGAGACCACGGCGCCCACCTTGATGGGGCCGAGCGCCACGGCGGCAGCGCCAAGGCCGGCCTTCATGCAGGTGGCAGGGCCCATGAGCTTACCTACGGTGGCACCGGTGCCGGCGCCCACATTGCCTTGCTCGAGCATGGTGGGGGTGTTGTCGAGCGCCTCGCGCACGGCGGCGATGCCGGCCTCAATGTCGGGGCGAACGGTGGGGTCGCCAAAGGCAAGGTCGAAGATACAGCTGGAGCACACGATGGGCACCTGCGTGGGGCCGACGGGCAGACCAATGCCGCGGCTCTCGAGTTCGCGGGCCACGCCGCTTGCAGCCTCGAGGCCAAAGGCCGATCCGCCCGAAAGGCAGACGGCGTGGACCTTATCGACGGTGTTTTCGGGACGCAGCAGGTCGGTCTCACGCGAAGCGGGGGCGCCACCACGTACGTCAACGCCACCGGTGGCACCCTCGGGCGCCACGATTACGGTGCAGCCGGTGCCAGCCTCCTCGTCCGTATAGTTGCCAAAGCAAAAGCCATCGACATTGCAAACATCGATGGCTTCGAGCAGTGTGTCCATGTTTTCTCCTATCGGTTTTCCGCCGGGCCTTATGCCCGGTCGGGATCCGTACGGTACGGCAAAATTGTAGGCGCTGGGGGATAACCAGCGCCAGATGCAATTACGAGAGTTTTTGAATCGCGCGTGCGACGCGAGCGATGGGCAAGCCCACCACGTTGTAGAAGTCACCCGAAATATCGTGCACAAGCATGCGGCCGCCTGTGCCTTGGATGCCGTAGGCCCCGGCCTTGTCCATGGGTTCGCCGGAGGCAACATAGCGCTCGATCTGCTCTTCGGTAAGCTCATAGAACGTCACGTCGGTCACATCGACAAACGACAGGCTCTCGGCGGCATGCGGAGCGGCCGTGTCGCCTGCCTTAACGATGCAGACGCCGGTTGCGACCTGGTGCGTGCGGCCCGAAAGCTCGCGGAGCATGGTGCGCGCCTCGTCCTCGGTTGCCGGCTTGCCCAGAATCTTGCCATCGAAGGTGACAATAGTATCGGCCGCGACGGTCAGTTCGTTGGGCTCGGCATGCTCGGCGGCAACGGAGGCGGCTTTGGCGCGTGCTAAGCGTTCAACGAGCGTAAGTGGGGCCTCGCCATCAAATGGCGTTTCGTCGATATCGGCAGGAATGATGCGAATGTCATAGCCCGCCTCGCGCATCAGCTCGATGCGGCGCGGTGATTGCGAGGCCAAAATCATAGCTGAATGCCCTCGGCAACCTTCTCGACAGCCTTGTCGCCGGCGAGCGTGCGCAGCAGCTCAAGCGCAAAGGGGAGCGACTGGGCCATGCCGCTGGCGGTGATGATGTTGCCGTCTTGCGTAACCTTCTCGCCGGTATAGGCGCCTTCGGGGAAGCTCTTCTCAAAGCCAGGGAAGCACGTGGCGTGGCGCCCCTCGAGCAGGTCGAGCTCACCCAGGATAAACGGGGCGGCGCAGATGGCAGCGACGTGTTTGGCGGCGGCGAACTCGCAGACCACGTCGCAGACGCGCTGGTCGGCACGCAGGTTGGTGGCGCCGGGCAGGCCGCCGGGCAGCACGACGCAGTCGTACTCGTCAAAGTTGATCTCGTCAAAGAGCGCATCGCAGGTCACGGGAATCTGCAGCGAGCTTACGACCTCGCGCGTGGGCATGATCGAGACAAGCGTGGCGCGCACGCCGCCGCGACGCATGACATCGACCATGGTCAGGCATTCAATAGTTTCAAAGCCATCGGCGGCGAGAACGGCAACGCTGGGCATGAGGGTTCCTTTCATAGGCGGCATACAATTAGCCGTCTTATACCCCGAAGACCTCCGCTTGCCACGCTCGATTTTCCATTGTTTAAAATAGCCCCGTCCGAATTAGCTACCCTCACCCATCCTCAACAATCTCAATCTGTAACATCTAGACCCACTTTTGACCCCTAACTGTTACAGATCAAGACAAACGGAAACCGCCCCGACAAAACGTCTAAATCTGTAACATCTACGGACCAAAACCGGGTCTTACTGTTACAGATCGAGACAGCCCCCAACAGCACCGCCCCGTTCGGGGAAACGACCGCTACAGGTACGGCGGGCAGAGGCTCACTTTTTTCTTCGGTTTTTCTTGACGGAATCTCACCTGTTGTAGTACTTTGTCCCAGTCTAAAAACGCGTGGACTTTTCTGGGCGCTAGCCACCTTTTTGCCACGCAACCGAGCAGTCGGTTGCGTGGCTTTTTTCGTCTTGGCAGCAGGTACCACATGCACCGCCAGAAGACCGCACGAGCCCACCTTCCGACTGCAGGGAACAGACGCACGAGACGTGCATCTGCAAGACAGCAGACGGAAGGGAGCCTAATGGCAGAAACAAACACAATCAAGCAACAGGCCGCCGAGGCGGGAGCCGCGGGCGCGGGGCAGGTCAAGGCGGCGCTCCAGGTCTTTGCGGGCGGCGCCTGCTACGGCGCGATGGCCACGACCTACAAGCTCGCCTACGCCGCGGGCTTCACCTCAGCGCAGGTGGTGGCGAGCCAGGCGTGGTTCGGCTGCCTCTTCTTCGCCCTCGCCACGCTCGCAGGGCACGCACTCGGGCACCGCTGGCAGCGCGTGGGCTGGAAGCTCGCCCTCAAGCTCATGGGCCTGGGAGCCCTCACCTGCCTCACCTCAATCCTCTACTGCTACGCCATGAGCGTGCTGCCCGCCCCGGTGGCACTCACGCTCCTCTTCCAGTTCACGTGGCTGGGGCTCGTGTGGCAGACCGTCATGACGCGCCGGCCGCCGAGGCTCCTCCAAGTGGCCTCCGCCCTGGTCATCGTCTTCGGAACGGTGTTCGCCAGCGGCGTCTACAAGACCGGCATCACCGGGTACGACCCCGTGGCCCTGCTCTGCGCGCTGGGGGCGGCCGTGTCCTGCTCCCTCTTTGTCACCCTCTCCGGCAAGGTCGAGGCCCCCTGCTCGTCCGAGCAGCGTGGCGTCATCGTATGCGCGGGCTCCGTGGTCATGTCGCTCACGGTGTGTCCGGACTACGTCGTCTCGGGCGTCCTCGCCCAGGGCATCCTGCCCTTTGCCGTCATCGCCGGCTTCTTTGGCATGCTCTGCCCGGTCCTGCTCTTCGGCATGGGCTCTCCGCACCTGCCCGCGGGCCTGTCCACCGTCATGGCCGCCGCGGAACTCCCCGCCGGCCTGCTCATCGCCATGATCGTCCTCGGCGAGCCGCTCGGCGTCGTCGAGTGGCTGGGCGTCGCCATCATCCTCGCCGGCGTGTGCCTGGCACAGGTCCCCTCCCTGCTTGGAGGCCGGGAGGCACGTCGCGCCGCCGCAGGACAAGCCGTCAGCTAGTCGCCCCTTCACAGGCGGCCCGCGCGCATCAGGGAAAGGGCCACGGGCCAGGCGCGCGAGGCCGCAAGGACGTTATAAAGCGTCCCCCGCAGAGATGGGGGCGCCAGAGAGAAGGAGGCACCATGCCATTTCCAAAAGGGTTCCTTTGGGGAGGAGCCACCGCCGCCAACCAATGCGAGGGAGGTTATGACGAGGGCGGCCGCGGCCTTGCCAACGTCGACGTCATCCCACACGGGCCGGAGCGCAACGACGTAAGCCGCGGCCTGAGGCGCATGCTCGACTTCGAGCCCGGGTACTACTACCCGGCCCAGACGGGCATCGACTTCTACCACCACTACCGCGAGGACATAGCCCTCTTCGCGGAGATGGGCTTTAAGGTCTTTCGCCTCTCCATCGCCTGGAGCCGCATCTTCCCCAATGGCGACGAGGAGGAGCCCAACGAGGCCGGGCTCGCTTTCTACGAGGACGTGTTCCGCTGCTGCCGCGAGCACGGGATCGAGCCCCTCGTGACCATCACGCACTTCGACTGCCCCATCCACCTCGTCAAGAAGTACGGCGCCTGGCGAAACCGCACCCTTATCGAGCTCTACAAGCGGCTTGTGACGGTGCTCTTCAACCGCTACCGCGGCCTCGTGCGCTGGTGGATCACGTTCAACGAGATGAACATGATCTTGCACCGTCCCTTCATGGGTGCCGGCATCGTCCTCGAGCCCGGGGAGAATGCCCGCGAGGCCGAGTACCGCGCCGCGCACAACGAGCTCGTGGCGAGCGCCTGGGCCACCAAGATCGCCCACGAGGTCGATCCGGAGAACAAGGTGGGCTGCATGCTCGCCGCGGGAAGCTACTACCCCTACTCCTGTCGTCCCGAGGACGTTCGCGCGGCGCAGGTCAAGAACCAGGAGGACCTCTTCTTCGTGGACGTGCAGGCGCGCGGTCGCTACCCCGGCTACGCGCTCAAGATGCTCGAGCGCGAGGGCATCGACGTGGGCATGACCGCCGAGGACGAGCGCATCCTTGCGGAGAACACCGTCGACTTCATCTCGTTTAGCTACTACTCCTCGCGCTGCACCGCGGGCGACCCCGACTCCGTGGGCGGCGTCGCCGAGGGCAACGCCTTCGCCGGCGTGGAGAACCCCTACGTGCGCACGAGCGACTGGGGCTGGGTCATCGACCCGCTGGGATTCCGCATCACGATCAACGACCTCTGGGACCGCTACCAGAAGCCGCTCTTTGTGGTGGAGAACGGCCTCGGCGCCTATGACGAGGTGCTTCCCGACGGCACGATCGAGGACGACTACCGCATCGCCTACCTGCGCGAGCACATCGAGGCCATGCGTGACGCCATCGAGCAGGACGGCGTCGAGATGCTCGGCTACACCACCTGGGGGCCGATCGACCTCGTGAGCGCGGGCTCCGGCGAGATGGAGAAGCGCTACGGCTTCATCTACGTGGACCGCGACAACCTGGGCAACGGCACGCTCGAGCGCAGGCGCAAGAAGAGCTTCTACTGGTATCAACAGGCCATCGCCACCAACGGAGGCGACCTGGGCTAGCCGCCCGGGCAATATCACTAAGGAGAAAATAATGGCTGAAAAATACGACGATCTGGCCAGATCCATACTCGAGAACGTAGGCGGCACAGAGAACGTCGCCAGCGTCGCGCACTGCATCACGCGCGTGCGCTTCAAACTCAAGGACGAGTCCCGCGCCAACACTGCCAAGATCGAGGCCCTCAAGGGCGTCATCCAGGTCATCCAGGCCAACGGCCAGTACCAGGTGGTCGTGGGTAACATCGTCGAGGACGTCTACGACGCGGTCCTGGAGGCCGGCAACTTCTCGGGCGGCGCAAGCGCCGACGACGAGCCCCAGGGCGATAAGACCGTTGCCTCCGTCGTCATCGACCTCATCTCTGGCATCTTCCAGCCCATCCTGGGACCGCTTGCCGCCGCAGGCATCATGAAGGGACTGCTTGCCCTCATCACCTACTTCGTCCCGGCCTTTGCAAACGACGGCCTCTACACGCTGCTCTACACCGTGGCTGACGGCTTCTTCTACTTCCTTCCCGTCGCCCTGGCGTTCAGTGCCGCACGCAAGTTCCGTATGAACGAGTTCACCGGCGTGGCAATCGGCGTGGCGCTCCTCTACCCGACGATGGTCGCCCTGACCTCGGGCGAGGCGCTCGGCAGCATCGACCTCGGCGTGGCCGGCACGTTCTCGTGGTACGCCACCGCCCTCGGGCTCCCCATCATCATGCCCGTGTCCGGCTACGTGAGCTCGGTGATCCCCGTCCTTCTCATGGTGTGGTTCGGCTCTATCCTTGAGCGCTGGCTCAAGAGCTGGATGCCGGCTGCGCTCAAGATGTTCCTTGTCCCGCTCGCCACGATGACGGTCTCCATCGTCTTGGGCTACCTCATCATCGGCCCGGTGGCCACCCTCATCACCAACCTGCTGAGCGCGGCATTCTCGTTCATCTTCCAGCTCCCCGTGGTTGGTTCCGTCCTGGGCAGCGCCCTGGTTGGCGGACTGTGGATGTGCCTCGTCATCTTTGGCTTCCACTGGAGCCTCATCCCCATCTCCATCATGAATCTGAACACCCTCGGCCACGACAGCGTGCTCGCCGCCACCATCGGCCACGGGTTCGCGCTCGGAGCGGTCATCTTTGCCATGTACCTCAGAAACAAGGACGAGCGCTTCCGCGGCATCGCCCTTCCCGCGATGATCTCCGCCTTCTTCTTCGGCGTCACCGAGCCGGGCATCTACGGCATCGCCCTCCCCAACAAGCGCGCGTTCGTCGTGGCATGCCTGAGCTCCGCCGTGGGCGGCGCCATCGTGGGAATGACTGGCGCTCTCATGTACATCTCGGGCGGCCTCGGCGTCTTCAACCTGCTCAACTTTATCGACGGGACCCCTGGTGGCGCCGGGATCTCCCACATGATCTTCGCGATCATCGCCTCGCTCGTCTCTGCCGTCCTGGCCTTTGTTATCGAGTTCATCACCTACCGGCCCAACGACGATGAGGAAGGCACCCGCTAGCCTGCGCCCTCCTCAATCAGCTCTATGTAATTGAGGGGCAGTTGAGGTGGGTGAGGGCCGAGGGCGATCAAGGTGGCCGCCCTCGGCCCGGGACAACCTGCCAGAAGGCGTTTAGCTTTCTCGGGCGGCGCTGAAATGAACTGCGCCCCGATACTTGGACGGGTCAATTAGCGGCCTATGCCGCACATGGGGACTGATTTCGGAACTCCTCCGGGGTCAGTCCCTTTTGCTTAACCCGCCTCCTCTTGTTCCAGTGAACGGTATAGGCTTCGAGGTCCCGCTTGAACTCCTCGAAGCTCCGCCACGTCCGGCTCCTGTAGAATTCGTCCTTCAGGCGCCCGGGCAGCAGCTCCGTCGCATGAGCTTGCCCTCGCACGCCGCCGGCCCCGGCCGGGTCCGGGCACCCTTCGGCCTCCCGCTGGCCTTCGGCGCGCCCGCACCCCCTGTCGCAAAGCTCTGCTGCAAGAGTCCTCAGCGTGGCGTCGTGCCTGACTCTCCCGTCCATAAAGAAGCCCCCATTTCTAATGTTCAAGAAATGAGGGACGGTTCAATTTCGGGACGGGGATTAAATAATCATTCGGAGCAAATCTATTTTTATCCCCGTGCCAGAAAAATCATCGGGCGTGGTCTGGGGCAAACAGTCTAGTTGCGCTTGAGGTGGACGACGGTTTCGCAGTGGAAGGTTTGCGGGAACAGATCGACCGGCGTGATCTTGACGGGGGAGAAGGTACCTTCCTCGACAAAGCGCTTAAGGTCGCGTGCCAGGGTGGCGGGGTCGCAGCTCACGTAGGCGACATCGCGAGCGCTCGTGCTGGCGATAAGGTCGATCGCCTCGGGGGCGAGGCCTGCGCGCGGCGGGTCGACCACCAAGACGTCGGCATCCTGGTCGGGGAACTCGCGCACCGCGTCTCCGCCAATGACGTCGACGTTATCAAGCTTGTTGATTTCCAGGTTACGGCGCAGGTCGCGCACGGCCGGGCCGTAGGCCTCGACGGCGGCGACGAAGTCGCAGCGGCGGGCGAGCGGCAGGGTAAAGGTTCCGGCGCCGCAGTACAGGTCCACGGCAAGCTCGTCTTCTTGCGGGTCGAGCGCTTCCATGACAAGCTCGATCAAAATCTCAGCACCCTTGGTGTTGACTTGGAAAAAAGACGGGGCAGACAAGCGCATCTGACCCTCGGCGATATTCTCGGTCCATGAGCCCTCTCCGGCGAGCATTTCGACCTTGGAGACACGGCGGGCCTTCTTTTCGCCCTTGCTCATCACACGCACGATGCTCGTGGGATGAGCGGCGACCGCCAGCACGCGGGAGACTTGCGAGCGCGGAAAAGAGCCCGTGGGCGTCCAGAGTGCAACCTCGAGCGCCTTGGTGCGGCGCGATGCGCGAATGCCCACGCGTTCGAGCCCTAAGTCATGGCTGCCGCTTAGATAGTTGAGTGCGCCGACGACCGATTTGAGCGCCTTGGGAAAACGTTTATCGAACAGCGGACACGCATCGACGGTCACGATTTTGCTGGGGTCGACACCGTGCATGCCAAGGCGCACGCGACCGTTGACGACGGTCGGTTCGAGCTCGATTTTATTGCGGTAGCCCCAGTCGTCCTTGGTGTGGCAGATGGGCTGCACCAACTCATCGACCTGCTCAGGAGCGAACTTGCCGATGCGCTCGAGCGTGGAGCGCAGGTTTTGCTCCTTGGCGGCGAGCTGTGCCGTGCGTGAGAGATTGCCCCACGAGCAGCCGCCGCAGATGCCCACGTAGGGGCAGGGGGGCTGAATGCGATCGGGGCTCGGCTCCAGAATCTCGGTGGTGCGGGCGCGCATGAACGACTTGCCGTCCTGTACGACCTCGGCCTCGACGGTGTCGCCTGCCACGGCACCCTGCACAAAGACGGCTTTGCCGTTGTCG
Source organism: Collinsella sp. AF14-35 (assembly GCF_003464565.1). Classification (NCBI taxonomy): domain Bacteria; kingdom Bacillati; phylum Actinomycetota; class Coriobacteriia; order Coriobacteriales; family Coriobacteriaceae; genus Collinsella; species Collinsella sp. AF14-35. Next base: position 3,148 of record NZ_QRZD01000023.1, on the reverse strand, counting down.
GCGTGCGCCAGCCCGTCGGCGCCGTAGGTCATCGATTCTATAGTGAGCTTCATATCCCTGCCTGTCATTCGTGTTGTTGCTCGCACCATGGTAGCAGGGAAAAGCGCCCCGCATCCGAGGCTTTCCTCAAATGCGGGGCGCTTCTACAAACTGCTTCTACAAACGACTATTTCGTCTTGCCGGTAATGAGCGTCTTAAGACCCAGGCCGATCAGGCCCAGGCCCATGCGCACACGACCGGGGCGATGGCGCTCGATGGCCTTGGTCTTGCCGGCGGGCTTATCGCGACGGGCGCTCGTCTCGGGTGCGGGCTTAGCTGCCTGCGGCTCGGGCTGAGGTGCAGGTGCGGGCTCGGGCTCAATGACGGTCGCCTGGACCTTCTGAACCTCGGGTGTGGCCGGCTGCGGCTTAGGAGCAGGGGCGGGCTTTGCCTCAATGACGGGCTCGGGCGCGGCCTCGGCGTTGCGGTAGGCACGCTCCAGCAGGGCTTCCTGCGAGTTGAAGGGTTTCTCACCCTCTGCGCGCTCCACGGGGACCCAGGTGCCGTCGCTCGTGAGGCTGCGGGCCTTCACGTTGTCGCGCAGCTGCATGCTCATGTACTCGTGCACCAGGGCGCGGCAGGTGGGGTCGAGCACGGGGAAGGCGATCTCCACGCGGTGCTCGGTGTTGCGTGTCATCATGTCGGCCGAGCTCAGATAGATCATGTCCGAGTCCACGCCAAAGGCGTAAACGCGCGCATGCTCCAAAAAGCGTCCGACGATAGAACGGACATGCACGTTCTCGGTCTTGCCAGGAACGCCCGGCTTGAGGCACGAGATGCCGCGGATGATCATGTCCACGCGGACTCCTGCGCACGATGCCTCGGCGATCTTGTCGATGACCTCGCGGTCGGTGAGCGAGTTGAGTTTAAAGAACACGCGGGCGGGCTCGCCGGCGAGGGCGCGCTGGATCTCGCGGTCAAGCCCGCGCATGATGAGCGGTTTCAGTCCGACGGGCGCCACACCCAGGAAGCGGTAATCGCCGCGCAGGTTGCCCAACGACAGGTTGCGGAAGAACAGGTTGGCGTCCTCGCCGATGCCGGGGTGAGCGGTCATGAGCATAAAGTCGCTGTAGAGTTTGGCCGTCTTCTCGTTAAAGTTGCCGGTGCCCAGCAGCGTCAGGCGCGTTAGCGCCATGCCCTCGCGATAGGTGAGCTGGCAGATCTTGGAGTGGCACTTAAAGCCCTCGGAGCCGTAGATGACGGTGCAGCCGGCCTCTTCCAGGCGCTCGGCCCACTCGATGTTGTTCTGCTCGTCAAAGCGCGCGCGGAGCTCCATGAGCACCGTGACCTCTTTGCCGTTCTCGGCGGCATCGATCAGTGACTCGCACAGGCGGCTCTGCTTGGCCACGCGGTAGAGCGTGATGCGCAGCGAGATGCACTCGGGGTCGTAGGCTGCTTCGTGCACCAGGTCCAAGAACGGATTCATGGCCTCGTAAGGGTAAAAGAGCAGCTTGTCGTGCTGCAGCACCTGCTCGCGGATGGAACGGGACATGTCGATGGTGGGGTTGGGCTGCGGCTTAAACGGCGTAAAGAGGAGCTCGTTGCGTAGATGCTCGGGAATCTTGCCCTCAATGCCGAAGACGTAGCCCAGGTCGAGCGGGATATCGCAGGTAAAGACCGAGCGGCGAGAAAGCTCGAGCGCCTTGCGGATGGTCTTGAGCGTCGCCTTCTCGAGCGACCCCGAGACCGCGAGCACCACCGGCTGCAGGCGCAAGCGTTTCTTGAGGATGCGCTTCATGTGCTGACGGTAATCCTCTTCCTCCTCGACGCCCTCGCCGTCCGGGTCGATGTCGGCGTTGCGGGTGACGCGGATGAGCGCGCGGTCGAGCGGCTTATAGGAGCCAAAGCAGCTGTCCAGGCAGGCGAGGATGACGTCCTCGAGCAAGATGTAGGAGTAGGTGCCGGTGGGCGAGGGGATCTCGACCACGCGGTTCATCGAGGTGGGAATCTCGATAAGGCCCAGCAGACTCTCCTCGTCGGTGACGCCGTCCAGGCCGCAGGCCAGGTAGAGTGCGCCGTTGCGCAGGTTGGGGAAGGGGTGGCGCGGGTCAATCACCAGCGGTGAGATGACCGGCGACACGTAGGCCTGGAAGTAACGGGTTACAAAGGTGCGCTCCTCGGGCGTAAGCGAATCGATGCGGGCGCGGTGAACGCCCAGGGTGTCGAGCTTGCCCTCGATGCTCTTAAAGATGGACTCCCATCGGGTAAGGAGCCCGGGCATTTCGGCCATGACAGCATCGACCTGTTCGGAGGCGGTCATATTGCTCTTGTTGTCGACAGGCTGTTTTTTGAGCTCTGCCAGATCGGACAGGCCGCCCACGCGCACCATGAGAAACTCATCGAGGTTAGACTCGAAAATCGACACGAACTTTAGCCGCTCGAACAGCGGAACGGTCTCGTCGAAGGCTTCGTCAAGCACACGGTTGTCAAAGCGCAGCCAGCTGAGCTCTCGGTTCTGCGTGTACGAGAAGTCGCGCGGCGGCTTACGCAGCTTTGCAGCGGCTTGCTTTTTTTCGATTTTGCTCGGCATATGCATCTGTCCGTTCAGTCCCCGTGGGGGACGGTTGCCTAACACTATTCACTATTGTCTCAATTTAGTCGACCTATGGCACGGACGTATCGCGTGAACGGTATCTTTACCTACTTCTTACGCTGACAAGCCATAGAGCTGACGCCCTTCGCGTTGTGAAAAACGGTCTATATTCTCACTCAACTGATAAGGATGCGTGAATAAGAATGATGGCAAGCTGAATATCATTGAATTCGGTCCAAAACGTGGGCTAGCTTCATTTATATACATAAAACCGTTTTACCTATGCAATTCTGAATCATGGATTTATAGATGCGATGGGGGATAATTTATAGGAAAAAGAGCGTTTACCTTTGAAAAGGTACTTTAGAGCGCCGAAGTGCATCATGGGGGAATCACATGCGATATACCGTTCATCGCACTTTGTTGACCGTTCGGGGGTGAGGTGGAATTGCGGGTGGAATTTGGATATAACTAGAGCTGTCAGCAAGCAGCGCCCGTTACGGAAGGGCGCTGATAGATTCGGCCGAGAGGCCCGAAAGAAAGGTAGGAGGCCATGACGAAAGGTCTGCACGTGCC
>NZ_QRZD01000022.1:0-36621 GCF_003464565.1 Collinsella sp. AF14-35 | reverse complement strand
GCGGGGCATTCCCCGCCTCTTACACCACATCTCTGCGCGCTACCGCAGCGCATTATGTTTTTGGGGGATTTGGGCATTCAATATGCGCTTATGAGTGAGCGCGCGTTCTCGGCGATCAGGTTTCGCGATTGGAAGCAGGCCTCGGGAGCTGAGTTTTATCCCAAACGATTTGAGCGAGAACAGAACGCTCGACGTAAGTACCTGGATACGGTAAACGGATTTGACACCGAGGGTGTCGACATTAGGGATTTGATGTCAGGGAGGGTTGATTTAAATGATCCAAGAGTTAACGGATCGTGGGCCGAGTAGGACATATCCCGTCTATTACCTTGAGGACGCAATGAACAACCTCGGGGATTGCTTCGACTATGCCGTTAACGATTACGGAGCAGAAGGATCGGAAGTTGCTGAACTCTTTTGCCTGAGCGGCGTAGCTCGCGAGTTCGAACGCGGCAACGCATGGGTAGTGTCGGGAAAATCGGGCGTTGAGCTGTTCGCGCTTATCGCCGAAAGGTCGGGCTATCAAAACGGGCCTATACCGGACTGCGCCTATCGATTTGAGAAGACGCCGGAATATTGGGCGGGCTGGATACTGGCATACCTGCAGTGGCGCCTAGGAGAGTCTTTCGAAGATTTGCTGCATGTCGTTCCATTCGATGTGCTACGCAGTCTGTACTACCCCTGGCATGAAGCCTCAGAGGAACGTGTGGCGCGTCTTATTTGCGATATGGCGAAGAAAACACCTCGTCAAACTAAACTGGCGCAAGCAAGAAAGAGGCTCAAGAAAACCCAACAAGACCTGGCATACGAATCGGGCGTATCACTCCGCTCAATCCAAATGTACGAACAGCGCCAGAGAAACATCAACGAAGCATCGGTAACAACCGTAAGGGATATGGCGAAAGTCCTGCACTGCAGCATCGAAGACATCTTAGAGCCAGTCTTTGAATACAAAGAAACTAGCGCAGCCTAAAAGAGATGCTGGCCGCTGATTGCTCAAGTTGCAGTTCGAGCAATTTGAGCAGCGAAGCCGGCTGCCTAGTGGGGGCATGTGGGCCTTCTAGGTATCAAAATCCGCCTACGTATTGAAATGCCCCGCCAAGCTAAAGTGCTCGGCGGGGCATATTTCGATTGACGATGCTAGCAGGGGTTGAACTTTAATATGCCGCGAGTAAGAGGCGTCTGCATTTAGCAATTAAAGTAAATTATTCAATTCGGGTGCTCAGCCAGTATTCTCCATTTGAAGGTAAGATTGCGTACGTAATTCCATTTTTGACAGTTGGCGTACCTACGCAGGCAGCTCCAATCTCCTTAGCGTCGGAAAATGAGAGTGTTGGATCAATTGCTTGTATGGTTGCTAATGCTGTCGCCGCGGCATAATCTGAATTTTCGAAGTACATGACTATGTTTTTGAAGCAGTTTTCTGATCCAAGATAGCTGAATAGTAGTTGACTGCTCGAGTCCGAGAAAAACCTCCAATACCGGCAAGCGTAGAGCCATTTTTTATCTGAAGCTCGAGTCCCGTGCCGCTATCGTCTAACTCGTAACTCGCCTTCATACTGCTGCAATTGGGAATATCGGAGAATTCCTCGTTAAGTCGTTCAATAAAGCCTTCAGGTGAAATTGAAAACGATCCGTCGCCAAGAAAGGAAGTAATTTCCTTTTCGTTGCGGGTGTCAACGACCTCTCCGCATCTCCCGCATTCTCGAATTTCCTTCGAGGTGGCGTCAACGTAATCGACTTCGGTAGTCCAAGAACCTGGTTGATGCCCAAGGGGTTTCCCTTCGGTTTTGCCGCAGCGTTGACAGGTCTTCGGAACCGTGCATGTTGCTTCTTCCCATTCATGTCCGAGCGGTTTCCCCTCGGTTTTGCCGCAACTTTTACAGGTGCGAGGGCTTGTACAGTTTGCATTGGTCCAAAGTTTGTGGGTGCAAAACATTTGAGGAAACAGCATGGGTAAGCAGAAGATGACGGCAACTATCGCAGCAGTTGCGATAGCCGCTCGTTTATTACCACCAAGTTTGTTAATGGCACTCGTTAGAAGTGAATCGTCCTCTTCCTTATTGCATGTGGCACCGTCTTCATTTGATGATCGATCGTCAGGGGAGGTGGTGTCGTCAGCACCATCAGAAACCTGCTTCCCTTCGATATTCGGCTTCTGTTCATCAGATGCACTGGGCGTTTGCTCACTATTGGGCTCTTTCATCTCGTCATCCATGCTTATCGAGTCCCCTCTCTCGTTTCAAATGTGCGATGCGAACAATTGCGATAAGTGAAACAGATACTCACATGAATATATCCTAGTTTGGGATATATCAAAATGGAATATAGCGTAAACGGTATGAACGTTGATGCTAATAGGACATGCGGAAAGTGCCTCTCCCAGATTCGTCGGGAACAAGGTATCACTCAGGTTGAACTCGCAAAGAAACTGAGGGTACCTCAGTCGTTCATCTCGAAAGTCGAAACCGGGGAACGCAGTCTTAGGGTTTATGAGCAGTTCGCCTATGCAGAGGCACTTGGAATTACCGTCGGAGTTCTCGTGCAAAGACTTGAGGCGGTTCTGAGCAGCGGAGATAAATAGATTGCGCCGCGAATCGGGCGATAATTAAATCAGCGAATGCGATTATCCTGTCGAGGCTGCGAAGGTCCCCTTGGGGCTTCCCCTGAAAACAATCCGCAGATCGAATTGCCCCGTCGCGCGAAGCGCACGACGGGGCAATTCATGATCGAGGACGTTTTCAGGGGAAGCCCCAAGGGGACCGGTGAGAGCAATGAGGCAGGGCGCTACAGGTACTCGATTTGAGCGCCCTCGGTGTCGCACGTCAGAATGTGCGTGTCACACTTGGGGAACTGTTCACGCAGTTTGACCTGTAGGAACTTTGCCACGATGGTGTCGTCAGTCACGGCCATGAGGGTCGAGCCCGAACCACTGATCCAGATGGTCTTAGCGCCGCCGTTAAGGCAGGTGTCGCGCACGGCGTTGTAGTCGGGGATGAGGCGACGGCGATACGGCTCTTGGATGCGGTCGTCGTTGGCGGCGGCAATCAGATCCAGGTCGCCGGTCTCCAGGCCGCGCGTCATGCCGGCGATGCGGCCCATTTGCCATACGGCGGTGGAGAGTGGAATCTCCTGCGGCACAACCTTGCGCGCCTCGCTCGTATGTACCTCGTAGGGCGGAATCACGGTAATAAAACGCAAGCGATCGCTCACCTCGTAGCGCAGGCACTGGGGGAGCGAATCGGTCGGCGTAAAGGAGCAGACGGCGCCGCCCAGGATGGCGGGGGCGACGTTATCGGGATGGCCCTCGACCTCGGTGGCAATGCGGACGAGCTCGGCGCGGTCGACGGTGTGGCCTGTCAGCGCGGCGGCGGCCATAATGCCGGCGACGACGCAGGTTGAGCTGGAGCCCAGGCCGCGGGCGACGGGAACGTCAGTCTGAATGTCGATGGCGACGGGGAAGGCCGGCTCGCCCCATGCGGCCAGTGCGTCGACAAAGCTCACGTAGACTAGGTTGTTCTCGTTTTGAAACTCCTCGGGGCAGCCCGTGATGGTGAGCTTGTCGGCGCGCTCGAAGGTGAAGTGCGAGTAGAGGCTGACGGCCATGCCGAGGGTGTCGTAGCCGATGCCTAGGTTGGCGCTCGTTGCTGGGACGGTGATTTTGATCATGTGAGTCCTCCTGGCGTGCCTGGCTGTTTAGTTCGCTGCTCGGGCAGTCCTGCGCAAGACGGAAAGCACATTAAGTGCTTTCCTTTGCGTGCGGAACTCGCGACGAACTAAACAGCCAGGCACGCTGTGCGCGTTCGTCATCATCCCGGGGATTATCTGATAAAAGAAGGTGCGCCGGCTTTCGCCGGCGCTTAATAAGGAATCTAGTTGGTGCTCATTCGTTTTGCTGCAGACTCGACGTAGCTTGCCATCTCATCGACGTCGCAGACGTCTTCGAAACGGACGGGTTTGGATTCGAGTTCGGCGAGCTGGGTCGGGGCGACCGTGTTGGTGGCCTGCTCGAGCACACGCATAGCCTCAAAATCATCCTCGGGAACGTCGAGCCCCAGGGCGTCGCAGCAGGCGCGTGGGAACTTGTAGGGGCTGGCGGTCGAAAGCAGCACGCGGGCCTTGGCGCCCTCGGCGGAAGCGACCTGCTCAAAGACGTGGTAGCCGCAAGCGGTGTGCGGGTCGATCACGTAGCCGTTCGCGTCCCAGCAGCTCTTGATGGCAGCGCGGACCTCGTCCTCGCTGGCCCAACCGCAGCCAAAGACGCTCTGAATCTTTGCCAGCAGTTCGGCGGGTACCTCGTAGCGGCCGGTCTGGGCAAGCTGCTCCATAAGGCCGGCAACGAGCTCACAGTCGCCGTCGGACAGGAAGTAGAGCATGCGCTCCAGGTTGGAGCTAATAAGGATGTCCATCGACGGCGAGATGGTCGTGAAGAACGGACGGTTGCGGTCGTAGACGCCGGTGGTCAGGAAGTCGGCGAGCACGTTGTTCTTGTCGCTGGCCACGACGAGTTTGGCGACGGGCAGACCCATGCGCTTGGCATAGTAGCCGGCCAGGATATCGCCAAAGTTGCCGGTCGGCACGCAGAACTCCACGGCATCGCCGGCCTTGATGGCGCCGGCGCGCAGTAGCTGCGCATAGGCGGCAAAGTAGTAGACAACCTGCGGCACCAGGCGGCCGACGTTGATGGAGTTGGCGCTCGAGAGCACCGTGCCGGCGGCCTCCAAGCGCTCGGCAAGTTCCTTATCGGCAAAGATGCGCTTGACGGCACTCTGGGCGTCGTCGAAGTTGCCGCGGATACCGCAGACGGCGACGTTATCGCCCTCCTGAGTGGACATCTGCAGGTTCTGGACGCGGCTGACCTTGCCCTCGGGATAAAAGACAGTGATGCCCGTGCCCGGAGCGTCGGCAAAGCCGGCGAGTGCTGCCTTGCCCGTGTCGCCCGACGTGGCGGTGACGATCATGATGCGCTCGGCGCCGCCGTCCTTGGCGGAGGTGCGGGCCATAAGGCGGGGGAGCATCTGCAGGGCGACGTCCTTGAAGGCGCTCGTGGGGCCGCCAAAGAGTTCCATCACATAGGTCTGAGGGGCGTCAGCGCCCGGCGCAGCGTCGAGTTTGACGAGCGGCGTAACCTCTTCGCTCGCGAACGTGCCGCGGTATGCCTCGTCGACACACGCCGAAATTTCTTCGGCCGTGTAATCATTCAGTAACATTCCCAACACATCTTGAGCGATTTCAAAGTACGATTTATCTGCAAGCGAGCTGATATCGACCTGCTGGGTGCCAAGCTCGTCCGAGACAAACAAACCCCCGTCGGGAGCGATGCCGGTGCGGATTGCCACCTTACTTGAGCACGATAAAGTGCGTCCTCGTGTACTATGATAAGTTCCCATATAACACTGCTCCTCGGATGCCTTGGTCCCAATCGGTGAAACCATGGTATCAGAGCGCGCAAAACAGGTTTGCAGAGGCTTTTAGAAAGGTAACCTCCAGCCCATGATTAAGATTGCCAAGTTTGGCGGCTCGTCTGTCGCCGACGCCGAACACTTTAAGAAGATCAAGGCCATTGTCGATGCCGATCCGGCCCGCCGTTTTGTGGTGGTTTCTGCCTGCGGTCGCCGCTTTAAGGGCGACACCAAGGTGACCGACCTGCTCTACCTGGTTAACGCGCACGTTAAGTACCACGTGTCGTGCGAGGAGCTGCTCGAGGACATTGGGCAGCGCTATTTTGATATCGCTGACGAGCTGGAGCTCACCTATCCCATCCGCGAGGAGTTCGCGGCCTTTGCCGAGCGCGCCCGCTCGGGCGGCTACTCCACCGAGGAGCTCGTGAGTCGTGGCGAGTACTTCACCGCTCGCCTGATGGCCGAGTATCTGGGCCTGCCGTTCCTGGACGCCGCGACGGTCGTGGCGTTCCATCACGACGGTACGCTCAGCATGAACCGCACCTCCGAGCTGGTGCAGGAGTACGGTCAGCAGGGCGGCTTTGTCATGCCCGGTTTCTACGGCGCGACGCGTGAGGGTCAAATCAAGCTGCTCGACCGTGGCGGCGGCGATATCTCGGGCTCGATCCTGGCCAAGTGCCTGGGCGCCGACCTGTACGAGAACTGGACCGACGTTTCGGGCTTCTATTCTGCTGATCCTCGCATTGTGCCCGAGGCTCAGCCCATCGCCCGCGTTACCTACGAGGAGCTGCGCGAGCTTTCGTACATGGGTGCAAGCGTCCTGCACGAGGAGGCCGTGTTCCCTGTGCGCGAGGCAGGCATTCCACTGGTCATCAAGAACACCAATGCGCCGCAGGACCCCGGCACCATCATTAGCGAGACGGCTGACGAGGGTGAGGCAGAGCCCATCATTACCGGCGTGACCGGTAAGCGCGGCTTTGTCGCCATCAACGTTGCCCGCGACCGTACCAAGCCGCGCGTCGGCTTTATGCGCCGTGCGCTTTCGGTCTTCGAACGCTATGACGTTTCCGTCGAGCACATGCCCACCGGTGTCGACCGCTTTGGTGCTGTGGTGCAGGAGCAGGACGTGCGCGATTCGCTGTACTCGCTCGTAGGCGACATTCAGCAGGAGGTCGAGCCGCTCGAGATCGAGGTGGTCGAGGGCTTGGCACTTATCGCGACCGTCGGTCGTAACCTGCGCGGCCGTGCAGGTATCTCGGGCCACCTGTTTGGCATGCTTGGCCAGGCGGGCGTGAGCGTGCGTATGATTTCGCAGAGCTGCGATGAGATCAATATCATTATCGGCGTCGAGGAGAAGGACTTCGACTTGGCGATTCAGACCATTTACCGTGCCTTCTCCGACGAGAACGGCATTGTGAAAGTCGCGGACCTGGAGGCTCCCGCGCCGGTCGAACCCGCCCTGGCCGCCCTCCACAAGTAGCGGCCATTCCGGCAGATTTTGGGACATGCCCCAAAATCTGCCGTGGGGCGTTTCATTTCGGTTTCGTTTCGACGGGGCGGGTTTCATGCCCGTCCCGTTTTTGTATAAACTGGGCAAGAACATTTAGCCTGCTCGGCGTGCGGGCAAAAGCCACAACCTTAAAAGGGGGAAGCATGAAACAGTACACGGTTGCTATTTTGGGCGCGACGGGAGCTGTTGGCACCCAGATGCTCGAGTGTCTCAACGAGCAGGAGTTCCCGGTCGGCAAGCTCAAGCTGCTAGCGAGCGCGCGCTCTGCGGGCAAGACCGTCGAGTTCCGCGGCGAGCAGGTTGTGATCGAGGAAGCTTGCCCCGAGGCCTTTGAGGGCTGCGACATCGTACTCGGCGCTGCCGGCGACGATATCGCGAAGGAGCTGCTGCCCGAGGCCGTCAAGCGTGGCGCCATCGTGGTAGACAACAGCCATGCCTTCCGCATGGATCCCGAGGTGCCGCTGGTCGTGCCCGAGATCAATGCCGACGATATCAAGTGGCATCACGGCCTTATCGCCAATCCCAACTGCGCGACTATCATCGGCCTGGTTCCCACGTGGCCGCTGCATCAGCTCGCCGGCGTGAAGCGCATGATCGTCTCGACGTATCAGGCGGCTTCGGGTGCCGGCGCTCCCGGTATGGCCGAGCTCGAGGCTCAGCTGGCCGCCCTGGGTCGCGGCGAGGAGATTCCCGAGCCGCGTGCATTTGCCGCCCAGCTGGCGAGCAACCTGATTCCGCAGATTGGCGGCGTCAAGGAGGAGGGCTTTACCTCCGAGGAGATGAAGCTGCAAAACGAGGGCCGTAAGATCATGCATCTGCCCGAGCTGCGCGTGAACTGCACCTGCGTGCGCGTGCCCGTGCTGCGTTCGCACTCCGAGAGCATTACGCTCGAGTTTGAGCGCGATATTACGGTCGAGGAGGCCCGTGCTGCGCTGGCTGCCGCTCCCGGCGTCAAGCTGGTTGACGATCTGGGTGCCGAGGGTGCACACGACCGCTTCCCCATGCCGATGGATACGTCCGACCAGGACCTGATTTGGGTCGGCCGCGTGCGTCGCGACATCTCGAACCCCGAGGCCGCGCGCGGCATCACCTTCTGGTGCTGCGGCGACCAAATCCGTAAGGGCGCGGCAACCAACGCCGTCCAGATCGCTAAGCTGCTCTGCGAGTAGTTTGACCTGTCCGGCGGGGGCCGGGCTTGGTTTTCAGAACGTCCTCGACCATGTGTGGCGCCTTGTCCTGCTCCTTCGGAGCCGCGGACAAGGCGCCACACTGGTCTGCGGAATGTTCTGAAAACCAAGCCCGGCCCCCGCCTGCGGTGACGCTGTTGCGAGCGCTCTGCGATGGGGACGTTGTTGGTTGGGGCCGCTGGGCTGATGTGGGGGCGCGTGGTTGTTGCGGGCTCTGGTCCCGGCGGCGGCCTCGGCGCTTCGCGCCTGCCGCCTGGGTCTACTGCGGGGCCGTGGCGGCAGCGGCGGCGCTTCGCGCCTGCTGCCTGGGGTGACTTTGGGCTTGGTGCGAATTGAGGTCTAATACTTTTCCCGTGAAGTGAACGACCTTATTTGGACCCCCGAAGCATTGGCATATTTTGACCGCTATTTCCTGCGGTTTTGCAGCGCGAATCCTGCGGTTTTTTGGTCTAAAGGTGTGGATGCTCCGGGGCTTCGTTTTTACTCGTTCACTTCTCGGGAAAGTATTAGAGCTCAGCTGGCGGGGGTACCGCCCTGGCGTCGAAGCCCCGCGTCTTCTTCGCTTGATTGGGAAAAACAGCCTCGCTGAAGTAATTGCGAGCCCGCCCGGACGTATCTGCGGGGGTTGTCTGCACAGTTCGCGGTATTATGTTTGCTGAGTTTTGAAAGGAGCCGCTGGTGGTCACGACGACATTTGCCTCGCCTTTGGGCGAAATCCTGCTTGCCGCTGATGGCCGCGGTTTGACGGGGCTTTGGTTTGAGGGGCAGGAGCACTTTGGCTCTACGCTGCTCAAAGAGGATGCGGAGTATGTCGTAGGTACCGATGCGGTTTCTGGTACCGGTGGGATGTCTTCGGTGAGTCCGGCAAATGGTGTGGCCTCTTCGGTGCTTGAGCGTTCATGGGCTTGGCTGAATGCTTATTTTGCGGGGCAGGAGCCTCGGTTTACGCCGCCGTTGCATTTGATTGGCACGGCGTTTCAGCGCGAGGTTTGGTTTGAGCTGCTTTCTATCCCGCGTGGCGAGGTCGCTACGTATGGCGAGATCGCCCAGCGTGTTGCGGCTCGACATCATGTGCCGGGAAACGAGGCACCCGTTGTATCTCCTCGCGCGGTGGGGGCTGCGGTTGCGCGTAACCCCATTTCGATTATCGTGCCATGCCATCGCGTAGTTGCCGCCGATGGTTCGCTCAACGGATATGCCGGCGGGCTCGATCGCAAGGAGTGGCTGCTTCGGCTTGAGGGCGCCTATCTATAAGCTGCAGGCGGCCGCAACGCCCATGCGGCAAGCGCGCTCGCTGTACGGGCGTTGTTTGCAGGGCGAGATGTGAAGCCGCCCGTTCCTTAAGTCCGACTAAGCTATAACCTTGCTTTTTTAAATATGCTCATCGACCTGCTAAGGCAGCACTAAGGCGAGTGCGGGTGCGCTATTATCGGCGCTCACGGAGCGCTTGGTGTTCTTGGCACGCATGGACGAGGGCTCGGCGGGCTTTACCATGGCGTCGATCGATCTTTCGGAGGCGGTGAACAAGGTGGCGGCGCCGTTTAAGTCGGTGGCGGTCTCAGGCGGTAAACGCCTGTCGACGTCGATTGCGACCGGCGTGCGGACCCATGCCGATGCCGCGGCGGTGGCGCAGGTGGTTGAGTTGCTACTGGACAACGCCACGCGCTATGCGAGCGAGGGCAGCGTGATTGAGCTGAGCCTGTGCGCCGTTTCGCACGGCAAAGGCAAGGGCGCCGCCGAGCTTGTCGTATCGAACGCCGTGGACGAGCTGCCCGAGGGCGACCTGGACCGATTGTTCGATCGCTTCTATCGTGCGGATGCGTCGCGCAGCTCCAAGACGGGTGGCTCGGGCGTGGGCCTGTCCGTGGTGCGTGCCATCGCCGAGGCCCATGGAGGCGCCGCCACCGTATCCGGTCACGGCAACCAGATCACCTTCACCGTTTGCCTTTAAAACCTGCCAAAAAGGAACAGGTTTATTTTGGCAGGTTTTATCTGGGGAAACGTCCGCAGGAGAGGGCATGGGCGGTGTGAACATATGCATCTCTACCTGCTAAAATATAGGCATCGTTATTCGGCTCCTGAGTGGAAAGGAGACGGTCATGCAGTACGAGATCGGCGGAGGGGCTTTCCCGGTTGTTACGTGCAACCTTAGCGATGGCGAATCCATGATCACCGAAAGCGGCGCCATGGCTTGGATGACCCCCAACATGGAAATGTCTACCTCGGGCGGTGGCATCGGCAAGATGTTCTCCAAGGCTTTTTCGGGTGAGGCATTGTTCCAAAACATTTGGACCGCGCGTGGCGATGGCATGATCGCGTTTGGCTCCTGCTTCCCCGGCCGCATCGTGCCAATCGAGATCGGTCCGGGCAAGAGCTGGATTTTGCAGAAGCGTTCGTTCCTTGCCGCGGAAAGTGGCGTCGAGTTGAGCATTCACTTTAACAAGAAGGCAAAGGCCGGCGTCTTTGGCGGCGAGGGCTTTATCATGCAGAAGCTCACGGGCTCGGGTGTTGCTTTTGCCGAGATCGACGGCGACCTGGTTGAGTACGAGCTCGCTGCTGGCCAGCAGATGATTGTGGATACCGGCAACGTGGCCGGCTTTGAGGAGACCGTGAGCATCGACGCTCAAATGGTCAAGGGCGTCAAAAACATCATGTTTGGTGGCGAGGGCGTGTTCAACACCGTGCTCACCGGTCCCGGTCGCATCTGGTTGCAGACGATGCCCATTTCCAATCTTGCGGCAGCAGTGGCCTCGATGACCAACAACAATAACTAGTCCGCATAGGATAGCGCGCGGCGGGCTTACCCTGTCGCGCGCTTTTTTGCTGGCAAACGCCTCGCTTATAGAGTGTGGCTGCGCTGCTACAGCGAGCGTCGTCATCTCGTCACCCTGATAGCTTGCGGCAAGCGTGGCAATGAGGAGTGAGAATTTGAGTGCTCAGTCCCAAGGCATAATGGCGGCCATGCCAACAAGCAAAAACGAGTTGCCGGTGTCACGGAAAGGCAGGCGTCGGTCGATTCCACGTGAGACGGCTGTGCCGATCTGCACGGCCGCCCCTGCGCGTCCCGCGCTGCCCCCAAGAGGTACGTTTCCCCTTATAAAACCTGCCAAAATAAACCTGTCCCTTTTTGGTAGGTGGGAAATGGGTAATACTAAAGAGTTATCCGACCAGATGGGAATTAATCGATGGCCTATATCGAATTCAAAGACGTCATCAAGGCATACGGCGAGGGCGATGCCCGTATCCACGCGCTCGACGGCGCGAGCTTTACGGTCGAGCGCGGCGAGCTCGCCATCATTTTGGGTGCTTCGGGTGCCGGCAAGACCACGGCCCTCAACATTCTGGGCGGCATGGACACGGCAACTTCTGGCACCGTGACGGTGGACGGGCGTGACGTGAGCTCTGCCAACGAGGCTCAGCTTGTGGAATACCGTCGCGCCGATGTTGGCTTTGTCTTTCAGTTCTACAATCTGGTCCCTAACCTGACGGCGCTTGAGAACGTCGAACTCGCGGCGCAGATCTGCCCCGATTCGCTCGATGCCGAGCAAACGCTTCGCCAGGTTGGCCTGGGCGACCGCCTCGCTAACTTTCCGGCGCAGCTTTCGGGCGGCGAGCAGCAGCGCGTATCCATCGCCCGCGCGCTGGCTAAGAACCCCAAGCTGCTTTTGTGCGACGAGCCTACGGGTGCACTCGACTACAAAACTGGCAAGCAGATCTTGCAGCTGCTACAGGACACTTGCCGCAAGCAAGGCATTACGGTCATCATCATCACCCACAACTCTGCGCTGGCGCCCATGGCCGATCGCCTGATCCGCTTTAAGAGCGGCCGCGTGGAGAGCGAGACGGTCCAGCAAAATCCTGTGCCTATCGAGACGATCGAGTGGTAGCGCCCATGAATCAGGACCGCCAAAACAGTCAACGCCGCGACGCGCAGAACACGGAGCGCGAGCAGGATTTTACGACCTACCGTACCGCCCAAAGCTCAAACGATATGGTGCCGACGGTTTTTCGCCGTGGCATCTACCGCACGATTCGCGGCAGCCTCAAACGCTTCTTGTCTATCGTTGTGATCACCGCGCTTGGCGTGAGCGTGATGTGCGGCCTTAAGGCGGGCTGCGAGGACCTGTGTGATTCGGTCGACGCCTATTTTGACCAGCAGAATGTCTATGACATCAACGTGCAGTCGACCTATGGTCTGACCGATGACGATCTTGCCGCGATCCAAGAGGTCGATGGCGTCGAGACGGCCGAGGGCATCTATACCGAGACCGCCTATACCGCCGTGGGTACGACGCGCGAGCGTGTCGTCGTACAGAGCCTCTCCAAAGAGAATATTGACCAACCGGTGCTAGTACGCGGCGAGCTGCCCGAGACTTCGGGCGAAGTGGCAGTGACCTCACGTTTTTTGAAGGCTTCGGGCAAGAAAATCGGCGATACGGTGAGTTTTGCCGCCAACGATGCGAGCTCGTCGAACCAAAGCGCCAAGGACCAGTTTGCCGATGGGGACTACACCATTACGGCTGAGGTCCTCGATCCCACTGATGTGAGCTCCGACTCGACAGTCAACGCCTTTCGCGCTGCTTCGACTGCGGACTACAAGTTCTACGTGAGCGAGGATGCCGCGACATCTTCTTCCTACTCCGCTGTCCACGTGGTCGTCGAGGGAGCCAAGAGCCTCAACTCCTATTCGGATGCCTACTCGGCAAAGATCAATGAGGTCAAGGGCAATATCGAGAAGATCCGCGAGGGGCGTGAGAAGGCGCGCGCTCAGGAGCTGACGGTCGACACACCGGCGAGCTTGGACGCGGCTGAGCGTCAGGCGAATATGGTCTTTGGGATCGAGCAGGACAACATCAATCGCATGGCCGAGGGCAGCGACGAGCGTGCGCAGGCGCAAGCCGACCTGGACCAGCGCCGCGCCGCCGCCGACCAGCAGTTTGCCGATGCCCGCGCCGAGCTCTCTGACCTGGGCGAATGCACCTGGTACATCCAGGACCGCGATAACATCGCAAGCTACTCGAGCGTGGAGAGCGATAGCTCGTCAATTGAGGCCATTGCCACGGTGTTCCCGTTCATCTTCTTTATCGTCGCCGTGCTTATCAGTCTCACCACCGCCACCCGCATGGTCGAGGAGGAGCGCACGCTTATTGGCCTGTACAAGGCACTCGGCTATTCACGCGGGCGTATCCTGTCCAAATATGTGGACTACTCGCTGTGGGCGTGTCTGATCGGTGGCGTGCTCGGCAATATCATCGGATTTGTGGGTCTGCCGCTGTTCTTGTTTACGGTGTTCGACGACATGTACTCGCTGCCCCAGATGTTGCTTTCGTACGACATCGTGTCATCACTCGTGTCGGTAGCGCTGTTTGCCGTGGGCGTGGTGGGCGCCACGATTATCGCCTGCCGCCACGAGATGGCCGAGACCCCAGCCTCGCTCATGCGCCCCAAGGCCCCGCGCGCCGGCTCGCGCATTCTGCTCGAGCGCATCGGCTTTATCTGGCACCGCATGAGCTTTTTGAACAAGGTCGCTGCACGCAACTTATTCCGCTACAAAAAGCGCGCCTTTATGACCATCTTTGGCATTGCGGGCTGCACGGCGCTTGTGATTTGCGGTATGGGCATCCGTGATACGTCGGTCGCGTTGTCGCCCAAGCAGTACGGGCATATCACGCGCTATGACCTGCTGGCGGTTGCCAATCCCGATGATTTTTCGCAGACGTGCGCGGCACTGGATGAGCGCAGTGCAGCCAATGATTCCAACGTGACTGTGACTTCGACGCTGCCGATTATGACCGACAACGTCACCTTTACGTTTGGCGGTAAGAGCGAGACTGTGCAGCTGATCGTGGTGCCCGATGACCGCACGGGTGACTTGGGCGATTACGTGCGCCTGGAGGATGAGCCCAAAGAACCGCTCGCCCTGCGTGACGGGGATGTGTATTTGAGCAAGAGCTCTCAGCTGGTGCTGGGGATCAAGCCGGGTGACACGGCTCACGTCCAGGATTCGTCGCTCAATGTTGCCAAGGTCAAAGTCAGCGACATTTCGCTCAACTATCTGGGCAACACGCTTTACATGACGCAGGGTACCTATGAGCGCGCGTTCGGTCGAAGCGCGCGCCTCAACGGCATCCTTGCGCTGCTCAAGGGCTCGTCGGCCGATCAGATTGCGTTTAGCAAGAAGCTTAAGAGTGACGGTTGGCTCACAATTTCGAGTACGGCCGAGCATTGGGAAAACTATGAGGCGAACTTTACGATTATCAATTCGGTCGTGGTGCTCGTGACCTTTATGGCGGCGTGCCTGTCGTTTGTGGTGGTGTTTACGCTGTCTAATACGAATATTTCGGAGCGCGAACGCGAGCTGGCGACCATCAAGGTGCTGGGCTTCCGCCGTGGCGAGGTGCACCACTACGTCAACAAGGAGACGTTGATCCTCACGGCGATCGGCGCTGCGCTGGGCGTGCCGCTGGGCGGCTTGCTGGCCGAGAGTTTTACGTACATTTTGCAGATGCCGTCGCTGTATTTTGATGTCGAGGTCGAGCCGCTGAGCTACGTGCTATCCGTGCTTCTGGCCTTTGGCTTTACGTTTATCGTCAACCTCGCCACCAACCGTACCCTCAACAAGATCGACATGGTCGGCGCCCTCAAGAGCGCCGAGTAACCTGCCAAAAAGGGACAGGTTTATTTTGGCAGGTTTTATCTGGGCAAACGCCGGACAACCATTATGTGGCCCGGCGTTTGCCCCGTCAAACGGGCTTTTCCATTTGCCTTTCATTCTATTTGGTTTTCGCTCGCAGGCGTGGATGAGAGGCTCTCTTTAGCCTTCGAGATTGGGCTTGTATGGGTCGTATGCCACAAAATGGGCCTATCTACTACGTTTGCTACCACACCCTCGACCGTGACAAAGATTATGAAATTAAAACCGCAGGTAGAGGGCTTGCCAGTTTTCGGAAAAGGCGGGTATGGTCGGCCCTCTCGAGTTAAACGTAGTAAATAGGCCCTTTTCTTGGCGCGCGGTCAGCTCAATGCTAATCTCCGTGCCGGAACTGACCCAGTTGTTTGTAAGTTGCGGTGATATACGGACTGTTTGGCGCTTTGGAGCTTCAAAACAGTCCCTATCTCACCGCAACTTAGGAGAAGGGCGGGGGCGGTTGGGTGCTGGTGGGTCGGAGCGTGTTAGGCCTGTTTGCGGTGCTTCCATTGTTTGCGGCACCAGCGCATGAGCGCCTTTATGACGGGAATCGTGATGAGGATGATCCATGCAGGATGGGGCTGTCCCAAACAGAGCCACATGTAGAGGAACCAAGCGATGGCGGCTGCCGGGTAGATGGCCTCGATCAGCTTAGACAGGTGGCGCCGATCGATGAAGTCACCAATCGCGTAGTAGACGGGAACCAGAAAGACGAGGAAAAGCCCCATGCCCCATGTGCCGTAGACAATGCCGAGCACCAGATAGGCGAGAGTGACAAGTGCGGGGAAGGGGAATTTGTTCCATGCACGTCCGACCTTGGTGTGGAAATGCTTGCCATGATGGTCGAGCTTGTCGTGTGCTTCCTTCCAGCTGGAAAACGTCTCGCCGTCGATGGTGACGGTGCCGTCGTCATTGGTGCGTACGCTATGTCCATCGTCCTCAAGCGTATCGATATGCACGCCGTCCGGCCCCACATGCACCTCTTCGCCCTTGCGCTCGTTGGTCACATGGATGCCGCTCCAACCAACATGGACTTCCTCGCCTTTATTGGGATCAATGACGTGGATACCGCGCGCGAGGGAAATATCGACAAGTGGTTTGTCGCCGCAATCGGCGTGCTCGGCAGAATCCTCGGCCTCGTCAGCCACATCCGCCGTCTCGGTGTCGGCGCTACCGTCCTCCAGGTCGTCGGCATCGTTGGCCGCCTCCCCATATAACAGCTCGTCCAACGACACGTCATACAGCGCGGCGAGCGCAATGAGGTTATCGGTATCGGGTGAGGACTCGCTGCGCTCCCATTTACTAACAGCCTGGCGGCTTACGCCCAGCTGGGCAGCAAGCGCCTCCTG
The DNA here is from genome assembly GCF_003464565.1 of Collinsella sp. AF14-35. Classification (NCBI taxonomy): domain Bacteria; kingdom Bacillati; phylum Actinomycetota; class Coriobacteriia; order Coriobacteriales; family Coriobacteriaceae; genus Collinsella; species Collinsella sp. AF14-35. Next base: position 20,485 of record NZ_QRZD01000022.1, on the reverse strand, counting down.
AGAAAGGCCGGCAGCTTTACGGCGATCGACGAGGCGCTGCGCCATCGCAAGATCCATGGTGGTTCCTTTCGTTTGATGGTCGAATCGAATGAGCCGAGTATGCCGAGAACAACCGGTAGCGACCACCATTTCTAGTTAGAATCTGCCCCAACCCTACCGCAACTACCGGTAGCAACCCCTAGCGACCAGCCATTTTAGGACAAATGTCAGTGCTACTCTCAGCTAAGAGCCTGCAACATCCCAAAATCTCAGCCCAGGCACCCGCAGCGAGAAGGCGAATAGCCTCGGCCTCCCTAGTTACCGCAGGAGGCCCCAGGGCTTTCCTCCCAAATCTTTCCGCAGGACGGAAGGACCCCGCCGCGCGAAGCGCGCAGCGGGGTCCTGACATGTCCGAGGACGATTTGGGAGGAAAGCCCTGGGGCCTCCGATGAGAGCAGTTCCAGCCGAGGCTATTCGTCGCCGAAGCTGATGCCCAACGCCTTGGCCTCGCGCACCAGGTCGCTCTGGGGGTCGACAAACTTGAGCTTGCCGGCGACCTCCTCGAGCGGCATGTGGCACATCTTGCCGTCATGCAGGGCAATCATGTAGCCAAACTCGCCGCGCAGGCAGCCGAGCGCTGCCTCGACGCCGCACTGGGTCGCAAAGATGCGGTCCTGGGCGTCGGGCTGGCCGCCGCGCTGTGTGTGGCCGGGGATGGCGACGCGGGTCTCGCGACCGGTCTTGGCCTCGATCTCCTTGGCGATGTCGTAGACAATCGACGGGCTCGTTCGCTCGGCGAGCTTCTTCTTGTACTCCTTCTTGGACAGTGCCGCGTCCTCCTTGGAGATAGCGCCCTCGGCGACGGCCACGATGGTAAAGCGGCTGCCGGTCTCCATGCGATGCTCGATGGTCTTGATGACGTTGTCCATGTCGTAGGGGATCTCGGGAATCAGGATGACGTCCGCGCCGCCCGCGACGCCGGCATACAGCGGAATCCAGCCGACCTTGTGGCCCATAATCTCGATGACAAACACGCGGCCGTGGCTCGAGGCGGTAGTGTGGATGTCGTCGATGCACTTGGTGGCGACGTCGATGGCGCTCGTAAAGCCAAACGTCAACTCGGTGCCCCAGGTGTCGTTATCGATGGTCTTGGGCAGGGCGATAACGTTGAGGCCCTCTTCGCGCAGGCGGTTGGCGGTCTTGGTGGAGCCGTTGCCGCCCAGCATAAACAGGCAGTCGAGCTGCAGCTTATGATAGGTGTGGACCATTGCGGGCACCTTCTCGACGCCGTCGGCCTCGGGAATGTCCAGGCGCTTGAACGGCGTGCGGCTCGTGCCCAGGATGGTGCCGCCGCGGGTGAGGATGCCGCTAAAATCGGCGGGCGTCATGACGCGGAACCTGCTGTAGATAAGGCCCTGGTAGCCGTCCTCAAAACCATAGATCTCGATAGGCTCTTCGCTATTGGTCATAAGCGTTTTGACAATGCCGCGCATGGTGGCGTTGAGCGCCTGGCAGTCGCCGCCACTGGTAAGAAGACCGATCCTGAGCATTATGAATCCTTCCGGGCAAGTTATAACATGCGCATAAGTTTACCCCCGCACACTGTTGATACGGGGGTAAAACGTGTTAGCTCAAGCGTATGGAAATGTAAGCAACGTCAGGGAACGTAAGGTCGACGGGCCTGGCTCCTTACAGTGCGAAGGCATCGACGTTGCCCCAGTGGCGGCGCAGCGTGATGGCGGCAGCGGGCTCGGTATTGTCGAAGACGACCGACCATTGCGTATTGCTGGTGATGTCTTCCGGATTGGGCTCTTGCGCTGCGGCTCGCAGGGCTTCCCAGGCAATCGTTTCGTCTTGGGCACCGACATGGGCGTCGAGGACATCGGCGATGGCGATGGCGCGTTCCTTGCCATGGCCCAGCTCGCCGTTCTTTTGGTTGGGGAGCACTTCGTCGCCATAGCAGGCGTAGAAGTTCGTAACCTGGCGTACAGGAGTCGCTTTGAAAGCGCGGTCCGGATCGCGCGGGTCCCACTCTACTACGCGCGCGTCACCGGCGGCGTCGTTGATAAAGAAGTGGTAATCGCGTCCTGCCATGGCGTGCATGTCGTAGGCGGAAAGCAGGTCGACAGCTTCTTGCGTGGTGGCGGCACGGTCGAGCACCAGACGGATGGCGAGCGAGGTATTGATGACGGGGCGTTGCGTGTCCTGGTCACAGGGCTTGGAATCCAGGGTGAGTACGGCAACGGACACGCCGCATTCGTTAACACCGTCGAGCTGGGCAAACGGGCCCATGAGTGCGGCGACGCGTCCGGCGACGGAGTCAAGCGGAGTGTTATCGCCCAGGTTATTGAGGGCCGCAAAGCCGATGGAGGCATAGCCGTCACGCGGGTGATTGCGCACCAGCAGCGCCGAGGTGTCGTCCTTAAAGTCGTAATTGCGACCGGTGCGCACGCGGCCTTCGGCATCTACGGCGACAAAAGCGCTGCAGGCAAACTGGGGTGCCTGGACATGTGTCGGCACACCGGGCAGCACCTGCGCCACCACGGCATCGATGTAGGCCTGGTCGTCGCGCACGCCAGCAGCGATGATGCGATCAAGATCGTAGTCGTAGGCGATGTCGATTGCGTACAGGTCATAGCCATCCGCATAGTCGGTCAAGCGTTTGAGCGACGCGGCGGACTTGATTTGCTTGTGATAAACGATACCGGTGACAGCGGCAAGGCCGACGGCGGCTCCCGCGACACCGTAGGCGATGGCAATGTTACGTGGCTTCATGACGACTCCTCTCGTCCTGTTGGCGTAATTGTCGCAAAAGGAGTGCGGGCATGATGACTCAACTTGGTGAGCGGCGCGGAATTAAGCACGGAATGAAGAGTGCGGCGCTGGCGCGGCGGGGTATGCTGGAAGGGACCATCAACCCAGCGAAAGGGGAGAGCATGACGGATCAGGAAACGCCCGAGCGCACGCACGTGACGGCCGACGATATCGAGGCCGCCAACGACCTTATCGACTTTATCGAGGCATGCCCCAGCATGTTCCATACGGCGGCGACCATTATGGCCGAGCTCGACGAGGCAGGCTTTACCTATCTGCCCGAGAACGCGGCATGGGATATCGAACCGGGCGGTCGTTACTACACGCAGCGCAATACTTCGAGCGTTATCGCCTTTAAGGTGGGCGAGGACTTGGCTGCGACGTGGGGCGAGGACGGCGTTGCCGGTGACTATCATTTTCAGCTCACGGCGTCGCACAGCGATTCGCCGACGTTTAAGGTCAAGGCCGTGCCCGAGCTCGATGGCGCAGGCGAGACGTTGCGCCTGAACACCGAGGCTTACGGCGGCATGATCGACTACACCTGGTTCGATCGCCCGCTGGCGCTCGCGGGCCGCGTGCTGGTGCGCGAGGGTGACCGCATTGAGAGCCGCCTGCTTGCCACCGAGCGCGAAGTCGCCATCATCCCGAGCCTTGCCATCCACATGAACCGCGGCGTTAACGAGGGCTTTGCTCCCAACCGAGCCGTCGACCTGTGCCCGCTCATCAGCGCCGGCGAGCTTAAGCAGGGTGACTTCGATGCCCTGATCGCCGAAGAGCTGGACGTTAAGCCCGAGCAGATTCTGGGCCGCGATCTGTTCCTGGTCAATCGTCAGGATGCGCGCATTTGGGGCTGGGCCGACGAGTTTATCTCGACGCCCAAGCTCGACGACCTGGCCTGCGCCTACACCTCGCTGCAGGCATTTTTGGGTGCCGAGAATGCGCACGACGTTTCGGTCTTCTGCTGCTTCGATAACGAGGAGGTTGGCTCCGAGACCAAGCAGGGCGCCATGTCGACGTTCTTGGCCGACGCGCTGCGCCGCATCAACGGGTCGCTGGGCTTCGATGGCGAGTCGTACCACCGCGCACTTGCCGCTTCGATGCTCGTGAGCTGCGACAACGCGCATGCCGTGCACCCCAACCACGCCGAGAAGTGCGATGCCCGCAACCGGGTTGTGCTTAACGGCGGCATCGTCATCAAGGAAGCCGCCAACCAGCACTACTGCACCGATGCTTTTAGCCGCGCGGTGTTCCAGGCTATCTGCGATGACGCCGACGTGCCCACGCAGGCCTTCGCCAACAAGAGCGATATGGCCGGCGGCTCCACGCTCGGCAATCTGTCCAATATGCAGGCGAGCATGCATGCCGTGGACGTGGGCCTGCCGCAGCTGGCCATGCACTCGAGCTACGAGACCGGCGGCGTGCGCGACGTGATGTACGCCATCCGCGCCCTTACCGCCTTCTACGAGCGTGACCTGACCATCAACGGAGCCGAAAGCGTGGAGCTCTAAAACCTGCCAAAAAGGGATGTTAATTTCGGCAGGTTTTATCTGGGCGAATGCAAAAGGTGAAACCGAACTGGATTGGTGATGCGTAGCCGCCGAGGTGCAGTGTGCCTCGGCGGCTTTTTGTGTACAGAGTACGGCTGATGCTTGTAAATGCTATACATGCTTTACGTATCTACCATAGAGTTTTATGATAGTTTTGAAGTATTAAGGAGGGGTCATGACCACAACAGCCGCTCAGATCAACGTACGTCTCGATGCCGATCTTAAAAGGAGTGGGGACGCCGCTCTCTCCAAGGCCGGTATGACGCCGAGCCAAGCGGTGCGAGCGCTCTGGCAGCTTGCAGCGTCGCTGGCCGATCGCCCCGGTGCGCTCGAGGATATCCTGCTGCCCAGTCGTGCCCGGGCGGAACAGCGCGAGCGCGAAAAGGCTGTCAAACGTAAGCTCGAGCTTATGGATCAGGGGTCGAAGCTGTTCGCTGCCGCTTGCTGTGAATCGGGAATCGATATGGTCAAGGCTCAGCCATCGGACGACGAAGAGCTCAAACGGAATGCCTATGCGGATCGCTATGGCGAGGAGATGAGCTGGCTCTATGAGTGAGACTCCAAAGCGCATCTTGGTTGACACCAACGTGTGGCTCGATTACTTCATTCCCTCACGACGTGGTCGTTCGGTGGCGATTGAGTTTTTACGCGATGCATGCACGGCGCAGGTTGATTTGCTGTATGCGGCGACATCGTCCAAAGACCTGTTTTATTTGATTTCAAGCGAACATAAGGCATGGTATCGGCGCGAGCATGGTTCGCTTTCCCAAGATGCCGCTGCGGCAGCGACATCGCTTGCATGGGATTGTCTTAGCGTGCTGTCGCAGCTTGCCACGCCAGTGCCCTGTGACCTGAGCGACATCTGGATGTCGAGCAGGCAGCGTGAGCTCCATAGCGATTACGAAGACGATTTAATCATTGCGGCAGCGATACGCGCTCAAGCAGATCTACTGGTCACCAACGATGTCAAACTCTGTTCACACGCACCCGTCGCAGCAATGAGTGTAGAAGACGCAAAAAATTATTTAGCAACGCTCTAGCAATTTGAAGACCCTGCAGGTTGAGCAAACGTCAGCGAGAGCCCGCCAGAGTGAGCAAGGTGACGTGAAAGAGGAGGGCATAGGCCTTTTGGCCATGCCCGACGATTGAACGTCAGATTGCCGCTCTGGCGGGCTCGCAGCGTCGAGGGGTTCCGGCGTTTGGCAAAACGCCGGAACAATTAGTGTTCGATCCAGCAGCGCAGGGTCTCGCCGGCCTGCAGGTGACGCAGATTCTCCGCGGCGATGTCGACCACGTTGTTGAGCGTGGCGGCCAAGTGGAACCAGCCGGAGATGTGCGGCGTGATGAGCATGTTGGGCGCATCCCACAACGGGCTTGTCTCGGGCAGCGGCTCGGGGTCGGTGACGTCGACCGCGGCGCCGGCGAGATGTCCTGATTCCAGGGCGGCAACTAGGTCGTCGGCAACCACAAGATCGCCGCGGCCGCCGTTGGCAAAGAAGGCGCCCGGCTTCATCGCGGCGAAGAACTCGGCGTTCGCCAGGCCGCGGGTCTCGGGTGTGCTGGGCATAAAGGATGCGACGACGTCTGCCTCGGCCAGGCGCTCGGGCAGGGCATCCATGCCGTCCATGTCCTCAAACACAATGGGGTAGACGAGCGGATGACGCTTGATGCCGCGGACGTGTGCGCCCATGCTGCGGCAGAGCGTGGCAAAGTGGCCGCCGATATCGCCCGCGCCCAGCACCAGCACGTTGGCATTTTTGAGCGAGGTAACCGGCCCCAAATCCTCCCAGCGATGCTCGCGCTGCAAGTCGTGATAGCCGGGCAGGCGCTTCATCATGGAAAGGGTCATGGCAAACATGTGCTCGCTTACGGCCTGGCCATAGGCACCCACCGAGCAAGACAGTTTGGCGTCGGCCGGCACGGTGCCGGCGGCAAGGTAGTCGTCATAGCCGGCGGTCTGCAATTGCAACAGCTGGAGATGCTCGCATGCCGTGAGCATGTCAGGGTCGATGTTGCCCAAGATCACGTCCGCACCGGCGACCTGCTCGCGCGTGGCGGCGTCGGAGCTCGTGTAGATAAAGTCCTCGCCCGGAGCGCTCGACTCAAGAATTGCGCGATGGCGGTCGTTGACGGGCAGCAAAACCAGGATGTTCACAAGCAGTCCTCTCCGCTCGACCTGCCAAAAGGGGGCAGGTTAATTTTGGCGGGTTTTATCAGGCAAAATGTTCAAATAAAACGCCGGATGCAAGACGGGCGTGCCCGTCAGCATCCGGCGCATCCACGGCTACCAGCTCAGCAGCTCGTAGCCGTCCTCGGTCACCACGAGCTGCACCTCGCACTGGGCCGAATCGCTGCCGTCCTTGGTGCGCACGCACCAGCCGTCGCCCTTGCTAATCTTGATATCGGGCGCTCCGGCGTTGACCATGGGCTCGATGGTAAAGACCATGCCTGGCACCATGATGGTGTCTACGTCGGGCGCCTCGGTGGTAAAGCCCACAAACGGGTCCTCGTGGAACTCCTTACCGATGCCGTGTCCGCCGTACTCACGCACCACGCTAAAGCCGGCGTCCTCGACGGTCTTTTGCACAGCCTCGGCCATAACGGAGAGCGGTAGCCATGGCTTGACGGCTGCCAGACCCGCCTCCACGCTGGCACGGGTGACGTCGACCAGGCGCTGGCGCTCGGCCGAGACCTCGCCGATGCAGAACATGCGGCTCGAATCACTAAAGTAACCGTCCAAGATCGTGGAGCAGTCTACGTTGATGATGTCGCCCTCGTGTAGCACATCCGCATCGCAGGGGATACCGTGGCAGACGACGTCGTTGATCGAGGTGCACACGCTCTTGGGATAGCCCTCGTAGTTAAGGTCGGCCGGCGTGCCACCGTGCTCGACGGTGTAGTCGTAGATCATCTGGTCGATCTGGTTGGTGGTCATGCCTGCGGCGATGCGCTCGCCTATGTAGTCGAGCACGCCCACGTTGATGGCGGCGGAGCGCTTGATGCCCTCGATGTCGGCGGGCGTTTTGTAGAGCGCGCGGGGCAGAACCTCCCAGCCCTCCTCCCACAGGCGCTCGAGGCGCTCGTCAAAGGCGCTATGACATTTCTTATATTTTTTGCCGCTGCCGCACCAGCAAGCGTCGTTGCGGCCGGGCACGGGTCCGTTGTCATACATGGCTAACTTCCTTTCATTCGCAGCTAGTATAGCCCACCCACGCGTCCATAAAAGTTGCGGTGATATAGTTCCGATTTAAGCGGTTTAACAGCACAAATAGGAACTATATCACCGCAACTGATGGAGCGGGATGGCTGACACTAGCTGCTGCGTGGTTTTGCTAGTAGCTCACCTGGCAGGGGATGCCGAGGGCTTGGACGCACGCGGCGATGGCGTCGAGCACCTCGGGCGCTGCTTTGGCAAGGCCGGCGACCGGCGTCTCGCGTGCCACCGTGTAGATGGTCGTTTCCTGCGGACGAATGCGCTCGAGCGCCGCGAGCCAGGGGGCAACGTACTCCTCGCCGGTGTTATCGAGAGACTTGCTCCGGTACTCACCGCTCAAAAACATCGTCTGGATAATGACGTGACCGTCAAAGCTTGCGAACGTCTCGATCTGGTGCTCGACGTCATAGGGGCCAACGGGCTGGTCGAGCAGCTGGATAAACGCCGGGTCGACGGTATCGAGCTTAAGAATGTTGTCGTCGACCATCATGAGCGCGTCGTGCACCTCGGGGCGGTCGGCGCGCGTGCCGTTGGAGAGCACGGCGATCTTGGAGTTTGGGGCAAGCTCGTCGCGCAGCGCGACGGCGCCGGCAATGGCCTGCGGAAACTCCGGTGCGGCGGTGGGCTCGCCGTTGCCTGCGAAGGTGATCACATCGGGGAGCTCGCCCTCGGCTGCCATCTCGCGCAGCTTTGCCTCGAGTGCATCGAGCACCACGGCAGCCGTGTTATACGGCTCGTGGCAGGGGCGCTCGGCGTTGAGGCCGTTTTCGCAGTAAATGCAGTCGAACGTGCAGATTTTGCCGCTGGCCGGCATCATGTTGACGCCGAGCGAGAGACCAAGGCGACGGCTGCGAACGGGTCCAAAGATGGGGCTGGCATTCAAAAATGTAGACATAGGCATATGCTCCTCAAGACTATTGCGCCTAAGCATAGCATCGGCTCCAAAGCGAGGTGCGGGCTCTTGCTTTACAAGTTTCGTTTTTTCACGTCGCTCATGATGCCGTGCCATGAAAAGCCTCGGGTCGGGTACAGTTAATCTGTTAACAAGTCGTAAGGCAATGCGGGACCATTCAGCCGTACTGACGTGCAATTGGATGGGCATTGATGATGGGGGCACAACATGGATTTTACGGTCGAGAATGCGGGCACCACGATTGCCTGTCGCGAATATGCCGGCCCGGATGTGTCGCCTGATACTCCTGCCTTGGTGTGCGTGCACGGCGCTTGTGTTGACGGCACATTTTTCGACGGCATCGCTTGTGAGCTCAGCCGCAACTACCGCGTAATTGCCTACGACCGCCGCGGCTGTGGTGGCAGCAGCGAAGCGGCAGACGGCAGCTATGATCTTGCCGCTCAGGCCGCCGACCTGCAGGCCGTGATCGAACACGTTGGCGCTCCGACAAATGTGCTTGCGCACAGCGCCGGTACGTTGGTGGCGCTGGAGCTTCTTCGCACTGAACCCCATCTCGTCGCCCGTGCGATTCTGCATGAGCCGGCTGTGTCGGCCGAAGGCGTCGGCATGGGCGCAGCTCCGGTTTTGCTCGATATGATTGCGGCTGGAAAGGTTTCAAGGGCGCTCCGGCTTTTCTTGGGAGCCCTCGGCGACTTGGACCCCGAGGCTCCTGGAACGACCGAGGCAGAAGCCAAGCATGCCCTGCGCAACGGCCGCAGTTTCATGGCAAACGAATACGGGATTACTATGACCTGCGTTCCCGATTGGGATAGCGTTCGCGCGTCGAAAACGGTGGCCGCCGTGCTCCTAGGCGAGCTCTCGATTGGCACGCCCCGCGAGGCTGGCACGCGAGCGGCTGCCGAATATCTCGATTGCCCTCTCGTGACGATCCCGGGCGCGCATAACGGTCTGCGCGATCGCCCGGCAGCGGCTGCCCGGGCTGTCCGTGGCATCCTGGGGCTCTAGCATCCGCAATAGCCAAAGCAGGCTTCATCCGCAAACGTTTCGGCCGTATTAACAAACGTGCTCAAAACCTCGCGTCTGCGGCTTCAATCGCGCCGTCTGCCAACTCATAAGAATGTGGCAGCATTCACGTACTTACCTGCATCGACAAGGTGTTACCCTTGTAACATTTGGAACCCACCGCTCCATGCGAAACTATCGAAAGGGCCCCATATGCTCAATACTCACGAGGTCAATCTAACCGACGAGGAGGCTGCCGTCGAGGTCGCCCGCGTCGCGAAGACCTACCCCGTGGTGCGTTTACTGTCGGCCGATCAGATTAAGAGTGAGCCTAACTGCTTGCTCGCCGGCGATCGCTGCCCTTGTCTGCGTCAGTCGAGTCTTGAGGCTTTGGCAGACTCCGATGAGGTGTCGGAGCAACTGCTCAATGATGGCACTGAGTACCGCGCCCGTCTACGCCCTCTGAAGGTCGAGGGCGAGCCTCACGTCTTGCTGATGGTGCGTCCGATTGATGAGCAAGAGGCCGCGGAAGAGGACCTTGTCTACACCGACGTGCTGACGAGCGTGCGCAATCGCCGATATTACGAGGAAAAGCTTCGCAGCGCCCGCATGAATGCCGGCGTTGCGATGATCGACGTTGATGATTTTAGGGCCTTCAACGATACGTGTGGCCGTCATGCCGGCGACCTTGCGCTCGGTGCTGTGGCGACAGCCATACGCAGCGGAATCCGTTCGACTGACGAGCTTGTGCGCTATGGCTGCGACAAGTTTGTGGTTGTCATGCCCAATATTCCCTCCGATGACTTCACCCGTCGCCTGCATCAGGTGTCCGATGCCGTTCGTTCCACGATTATTCCGGGCCATGAGTACGTGAGCTTGACGGCATGTGTTGATGGCGTTCGCATTCATGGCGAGACGGTCGATGAGGGCGTTGGCCGCGCTGCTCAGTTACTGAGCCGCGCTAAGGCAAAAGCCGGTACGGTCGTGACCGATGCCGATTCCATCGAGGCCTTCCAAAGCGAAAAGCCTTTGGTGCTTATCGCCGATGACTCCGAGATGAACCGAGCCATTCTCAGCGAGATGCTCAAGGACGAGCATTGCATCCTCGAGGCCGATAACGGTCGTGCGGCGCTCGACATGGTCGACCGCTATGGCGATGAGTTGTCGCTCGTGCTGCTGGACATTGTGATGCCGGGCATAAGCGGCTTTGAGGTGCTGGCCGATCTGTCGCGCCGATCGGGTATCGATAATCTGCCTGTCATCATGATTTCGAGCGAAGATTCCGATGATGCGGTTCTGCGCGCGTACGAGCTGGGCGCCTCAGACTATATCAACCGCCCGTTTGACTCCCGTGTCGTGCGCCGCCGCGTAAGCAACACCATCCGCCTGTACGCCAAACAGCGCCGCCTGACGAACCTGCTGTCCCAACAGTACAACGAGCGCGTCAAGAACAGTCGCATGCTCATCGACATCATGGCCGGCGTCATGGAGCTTCGCAACGGCGAGAGCGGTAGGCACGTTACGAACATCGAAAAGCTGACCGAGCTGCTGCTTGGCTATCTGGTCCAGCGTAGCGGCACGATCTCCCTCGACAATGAGGAACGCTCCACGATCGCCCTGGCTTCGGCGCTGCACGATATCGGCAAGATGTCGATTGACGATGCGATCCTCAACAAGCCCGGGCGCCTCACGCCCGAGGAATTCGAGATTATGAAGACGCATACCACGATTGGCGCCAACATGCTGCTCGAGCTGGGCAGCCATCACGCCGGCAATGCGCTTATGGAATATGCGTACCAGATTGCGCGTTGGCATCACGAGCGCTGGGACGGCAAGGGTTATCCCGATGGCCTTAAGGGCGACGAAATTCCCATCGCCGCGCAGGTGGTTTCGGTGGCTGACGTGTACGATGCACTGACGAGCGTGCGCGTGTACAAGGACGCTATCCCGCACGAGGAGGCGATCCAGATGATCCTGGACGGTAAGTGCGGCACCTTTAACCCGCTGCTGCTCGATTGCCTGCTCGAGGTGCAAGACCAAATTGCCGAGACGTTGGCACGCCCCGCCGACGTCGTCGCGTTTCCCACGATTTAGTTTGACCAAAGGAGTTTTTAATCCATGATTTCCATGCGTGAGGCGTATGAGAAGATCGGCGCTAATTATGACGACGCGTGCGCTCGGCTGATGGGCGGGGAAATGCTTGCCCGCTTTGCCCTCAAGTTTTTGGATGACGAGAGCATGGGCAAGCTGGAGGCCGCCATGGCGGCAGGAGACGCCGAAGGTGCGTTTATGGCAGCGCACACGCTCAAGGGCGTGAGCCAGAACCTGGGATTCGATAATCTGTACGAGCCGGCGGTTGTGGTGACCGAAGCGCTGCGCGGCGCCGATGCCGTTGACGGCGCTCGCGAGGGAATGCATGCGCTGCAGCAGCAATATGCGGCAACGATGTCGGCCTTGCGCGAGGCGGCCGAGTAAGAGCTCGCGAGCTTTGATGACTATGAGAGTTGATAATCTCCCGTTTTAGGCCCGGTGGCGGCCTCAAAGTGGGAGATTGTCCACTCTCGTTCGATACATGTCCAAAAATCCACTCTCACCCCTTCTGATTAGTGAATGGCCCATGCGCACTGGCGGGGCTTTCCGCATGCAATCCATATCGTTGTTCGATAAACTGTTCGAATAACGATAGAGTCGATGAGGGTGAGTGTATGTCCAACAGCGTTCAGCGTATGGCCAAGGCGGGCGAAAATATCAGGAAGCTTGGTTTTTGCATGGCAGCCGTTTTTGCAGGGATGCTCGTCGCTTTTGCCGCGTTGGTTGTTTACGTGATCTGGTATGCGGTTGCAAACGTTGTTTCTGTCGATTCTTTCGGTGTCGTGACGCTTCTCGATGGCGGGAGCATCGTTATCCCAAGCGGGCTGTGCCTGGCACTCGTCGTGGGTGTTTCGCTTGTCGTTTTGTGCGGAATCAGCCATAACATCTCTCGGGGCGTCTCGCCCTTTACCAAGGCGCATGTGCGGCTTATCCGTGTTCTCGCGCTTGCCTTTGCTGTTAACGCCGCGGTTTCGCTTGTTGGTGCCTATGGATCGGTCAATCTCACCATTGGCGGACTGGAGCTTTACATTGTGCCTCATTCCTTCGTTATTGAGATTTGCCAAGGCGCTACCTTTGATGCGGGGTCGTTTATCGGCGCAGTTGTCTGTTTGTTTATCTCGGCGATCTGGAGTTATGCCTCGCTGCTCCAAGAGCAGTCTGACGAGCTTGTGTAGGAGGAAACATGAGCTATCTCATCATCGAGCTTGAGACGCAGCTGCTTAAGACCGGAAAGACCAGTGCTGATCTGATTCGAGCGACGGGGCATACTCCGGCTAATATTTCAAAGCTTAGAAACGGAAAGATAAAAGCAATTCGCCTAAAGACGCTCCTCGATATCTGTGATGAGCTTGATTGTCAACCGGGAGATATTATTCAGCGCGTGAGTGAGAAAGAGCTTGAGGAGCTTATTGTTGAGCGTGCAAAAAACGTTGTGAGGCAGATGCGGGACGGCGGAGGCAACGAGGCGTCGCTTCCGACATCAGTCTTTGCTGTCGATTTGAGCGACGAGTAGCTTAAGGCGAACAACTAAAACGAAATATCAGCGTGAAGGGACCCGTGTCTAACACGGGTTCTTTCTTTTAGATTATCTTGACAAATATGAGTTATCGAAAAACAATAACAACTATGGAAAACGATAAAGTAAAGAAGGAACGATATGAGCGGTTTTGCTATCAAGCGGAACGGGAGGCCAATGAACGTATCAACGATAAGGCTATCAAGGGTGTCAAAGCGCTATGGGAGGCGCCGCGTTTTGCATGACGTTTCCTTCGAGGTACATCAGTCTGAGCTCTGCGCCCTTGTTGGTGCAAACGGGGCGGGCAAAAGCACGCTTATTAAAATCGTATTGGGCCTCTGTGAGCCATCGTCGGGGAGCGTGGAGCTCTTTGGAGGCAAGTCGAAAAAAGAGCTGAGCCTGATGCGGACGCGTGTCGGCTATGTGCCAGATTCCTGCGGAGCATACCAATCCCTCAGTGCGGTTGAGAATCTTCAAATCCGATGTGTGGAATGGGGGCTCGATGAGAAGCGTGAGATTCCTCGCGTTTTGAGCCTAGTCGGGCTGGATGCCGATGAGAAAAAGAGCGTGAGCAGTTTTTCTCTGGGAATGAAACGGCGATTGGATATAGCTACGGCTTTGTTGGGCGACACCGACTTGCTGATTTTCGATGAGCCGGCAAATGGATTGGATCCGTTGGGCATTGAGAGCATATGGACCCTTATCGGCCGATTGAATCGAGAGCAGGGTAAGACCATGCTCATCTCTAGTCATGATTTGGATGAGCTGGCATCGGTTGCAACAAGCTGCCTGTTTATTCATGACGGCGAACTGCTGAAAAAGGAATCGATGGACGTCATAAGGGATGAGGCGTCGTCCCTAAAAGAGTATTACAGGTGCTTGATGAAGGCGGTCTCGCTATGAAGCGGGCGATCCATCCCATAAAGGCAGATATGATGCGTTTGCACAGGATATTTCCGGCGAAGTTTGGTCTTGCGCTTATGCTGGCGTTCGGCCTTCTCTTCGGCATCTTTCTGAAAAACGGAACAACGTTGCTCGCCTTTGGCTATGGCGTTTGTGGGGAGGATATTGGTTTCCTCTGGAATGCAATCGATCCTTCTGCGCCTGATGAGTCCCTTGCGCGCAGCGCTTTTGCCGGTACATCCCTGTTCGTTCCACTCATCGTTTGTTTGGTGCTTTTACAGGAGCATGGCTATAAAGAGGGGCACCGAATTTCTTCGGCAAGAGGTCTCAACCGCTTTTATGGGGCTCTAGCCCATGCATTTTCGTCTGCTTTAATAATTGGCGCAGCGTATAGCGCGCTTTGCCTTCTTCTTTTTGCAATAGCCATAATACGTGGAGGGCATAACTACTCGCACAACATACTAACTGTATTTTTGCCTGCAATGATAGTCAACGCCGTATTGGTGATATCGGTTGCGCTGGAGACGGTGACCATCTATCGGATAACGGGCAGCGCTGTATTGAGCGGGGCCGTGGTGATAGTTGGATTTGTCATGAGCTTGACGCTCTACGGAGCTTTCCTTCAGGCACCTATACCATCCTTGCGATGGATCTTCTTCCTTCCGGGGCCGTACCTTGGAGTCGGATGTGCCCTTGGGTATAGCGATATGGGGCAGCTGACGCTTCTGGGATATGGCGTGGCAGCCAGCTGTCTATCGGTATTGATTTACGCTCTCTTGAGCTTTCGCGCTGGGGGTGTGCTCAATGGCTCGTCAGATTAAAAGACTTCTCCAGTCAGAATTGAAGCATGTGAGCAAATGGGCGTACGCCTTAATCCTGGTAATTTATGCGTACATGGTGATATTGCAGCTTACTTCTTTCCCGATGTGGTTCTGTAGCCTCCGTGAGAACAGTTTCTTGGGTTTTTTCCCAGACCCGACGCTTCGGCTATCGGCGGAGGATGTCCTTCTATTTGGCAATGCAGAGGTTTTTCGCGGTCTGCTGTTCAACGTAGCCCCGTTGGCCCATGCATTGTTCTTTCCGTTCATCGCGGCTTGCATTGTGCCGCGCTTTGTCAGTTCGGGCTTTGTCGAGGAACCGTGGGGGTTGTCGGAGGCTCGGGGAGGGAAGCGTGTGTGCGCTATCGTTGCGCGAGTGGTGCTATCTTCTTTTGCCCTTTTGGGTGCGTTTGTCCTGTCGAGTGTCGTTTTGTACTGTCTTAACTGTGCAATCGTTTCGGATGCTCAGCAGTATTTCAACCTGCATGTATTTTGCTATCGACTTGTTCTTGCTGCCGCTGCCTGCCTTGCATACGTGGTTTCTTGCGTAATCGTTGTTTCCTATTTTGGGTCCGGCTTCGGTCCGATTGGCATGCTGTTGCTTGTCAACGTCGTAGCGATCTACATACAGATCGGGGCCAATTCCATGCTTCCGCTTCCAGCCTCGATGCTCATGTGGATTTGCGGCGTGACCCCGTTGGGGAATGGTCAATGCATCTCGATTTTAATTGACTGCCTCATAAACGTAGCAAGCGTTTTTATCATTTGCTTTACTGTCGACCGATTGCGGTCGAGATTTCTCTGATTGTTTGTGAGGGATAATCATACCGAGCATATCAAATACAGGGGGGCGGGCACCGTAGCTGGTGTCCGCCCCCCCCGGCTTAGGAGGCTTTAACCTGAGTGGTTCGCGAGCTAGCGGGCCTGCTTTACCTTTGCCGCCGCCTCGACAAACGACTTCCACAGGTTAAAGTCGGTTTCGAGCGTCTTCCACGTGTACTCGGGATGCCATTGCACGCCTAGACAGAATGGTTGGCCTTCGACCTCGATGCACTCGGGAACACCGTCGGTTGCCTTGGCGACCAAACGCGTGCTCTTACCCAGACGGTCGACGCAGCAGTGATGTGCCGAGTTGGTCTGGATCAGCCTGTGCCCGCCAAGCGCGCGCTCCAGCAGCGAGCCCGGCACGACCTCGACGGGATGTACGGGGTCGTTGAGCACGTGGGTATGGCGCCACTGCGTGCGGCCCTCGCGAGCGCCCAGGCTCGGCACGTCCATGCACAGGGTGCCGCCAGTGGCGACATTGAGCAACTGCGTGCCGCGGCAGGTGGTAAAGAGCGGCTTTTTGGCGCGGAGTACCTCGCCGACCAGCTTAAATTCAAAGCTATCGCGGATCTCACAGCACAGCGTGGGGTCGTAGGGTCGATCATCGCCCCAACGTTTGGGATTGACATCGGGGCCGCCGGGAATGGCGATGCCGTCGGCGATATCGACGTAATGGCGGATGACCTCAATGTCCTCGGTGATGGACATCTGCAGCGGCAGACCGCCTGCAGCAAGGATGGCATCGACAAAGACGCTGGCGATCTCCTCGTTGGGGGAGAGCGTCTCGCTTAAAAACGGCTTTGCCTCTTCCCAACGCGGCGCGACGAGGATGAGTGGGCGGTCGGCGGGATCGACGTCGACGTGCGGGGTGTATGACGATGAAGTGCGAGTTCCGATCATAGGTGTTGCTTTCGAATCTAAAGGTGACAGGGCGCATGAGAGACGTAGGACAACACTTTCAATGGATTTGTCCCACGGGGTGGCTGGCTAGTGGCCCTTAATGGAGTTGAGGAAGTCCTGGGCGCGCTTGGTCTGGGGGTGGTCGAAGAACCCGTCGGGCGTGCCGGTTTCCACGATCTGGCCATCGGCCATAAACACGACACGGTCGGCCACGCGGCGGGCAAAGTTCATCTCGTGCGTAATGACGATCATCGTCATGCCCTGCTGCGCCAAGCGCACCATGACCTCGAGCACCTCGTTAATCATCTCGGGGTCAAGGGCACTCGTGGGCTCATCGAAGAGCATGGCCTTGGGCTGCATGGCAAGAGAACGGGCGATGGCCACGCGCTGCTGCTGGCCGCCCGAGAGCTGTGCGGGCACCTTATCGGCCTGCTCGGCAACGCCTACGCGGCTCAGCAGGTCCATGGCGCGCTCGCGGGCCTCCTCCTTGGAGACGCCCAGCACGTCGACCGGTCCCAGCATGACGTTCTGCAGCACCGTCATATGTGCGAATAGGTTGAACTGCTGAAACACCATGCCCAGCTCGGCGCGCATGCGGGCAAGATCCTTGCCTTCCTGCGGCAGGGGCTCGCCCTCGATGAGAATCTCGCCCGAGTCGACGGTCTCCAAGCGGTTGATGGTGCGGCACATGGTCGACTTGCCCGAGCCCGAGGGGCCAATCACAACGACGACTTCGCCGCGGTCGACCGAGAGATTGATGTCGTTGAGGACGTGCAGATCGCCGTAGTGCTTATCGACGTGCCTGAGCTCGATCAACGGCTGATTGCCGGTGGATGAGGTGCTCTGTGCCATGGTGCTCGGCTCCTTATGACTCGAAATGGTAAAGCGTTAGCGGATGATGGTCGCGCCGGTCTTGTGCGAAACGTAGACAGCGGCCTTGTTGATCGCGACGTTGATGAGGATGTAGATGACCGCGATCACCAGATAGACTGATACGAGCGCGTCGTAGTTGGTGATGAGCACGCGGGCATTTTGCATGAGGTCGGGGTAGCTCACCACGTAGGCGACGGTGGTGTCTTTGACTACGACCACGAGCTGCGAAATCAACGACGGAATGATAAACCGAATCGCCTGGGGCAATACGATTTTAAAGGTGATTTTGGCCTTGGAGAGACCGAGCGCCTGGGCTGCCTCGACCTGACCACGCGGCACGGCGTTGACGCCGGCGCGGAAGATCTCGGCAAGTACGCCGGCTGCAGCGAGCGCGACAGGAAGCGTGAGCATCCAAAACGACGGCAGTGAAATCTTGTACTGAGGCAGCACCAAAAAGAAGAAGTAGATGAACAGCAGGCTCGGCACGCCACGGAAGAAATCGGTGAGCACGCGGCAGACCAGCTGCAGCGGCTTGATGTCGCTGGTACGGCCGAGCATGAGGGCTAAGCCCAGTACCAGCGCGATGGCGCCGGCGGTGAGCGCGACCTTTACCGTGCCCTCAAAACCGGCAAGCAGGAACTTCCAGGTGGTGAGGTGCGTAAAGAAGTACCAGTAATGGACCGAAAGCTGGCCGGTCACATAAAAGCGCTGCAGTACCAGAGCGATGAGCGCGGCCACGGCAACAAGTGAGATGGCGGTGCCGACGCGAATCTTGGCGCGCATCTTGGGGCCGGGAGCCTCGTAGAGCGCATCGCGCATGGTGAGCGCGGAGGTGGAGTGCTTGCTCATCGGAGGATCCTCACCTTCTTATCGATGTAGTTGCCAATGTGGCTCACCGCAAAGGCCGTGCCCAGGTAGCCGAGCGCCGAGATAAAGAACGCGGCGACGCCGCCGAGCGAGCGCGTGTTGATGTAGCTCACCACGCCGGTGAGCTCCTGCGGGTTAAGCGGTACCTGACTGCCGAGCGCGGTGGTGAGCATGACGGCGATAAAGAGGTTGGTCATGGGCAGCACGCTCGAGCGCAGCGCCTGCGGAATCACGATCTTGGCGAGGATACGGCTGAAGCTCATGCCCAGCGAGCGGGCGGCTTCCACCTGACCGACACCGACGGTGTTGATGCCGCTCATAAAGTTCTCGGAGCCAAAGGCAGAACCCAAGAGCACTGTGGCGACGATGACGCAGGTGCGGTAGGGCAGGACGACCTTGAGCGACGGCAGCGCATAGACGACGATGATGAGTAGCGCGATGCCGGGGATGTTACGGAAGACCTGGACATACAGGTCGCCAAAGACGCGCAGCGGCTTGAGCGGCGACACGCGCATCACGGTGACAGCGACAGCCAGTACCATGGCGATGGCAAACGACTCGAGCGTCATACCCCAGGTTGCTAGCAACGCGTCGATATAGTTCTGGCCATAGAGCGACCAGAGCTCGGAGAGACTCATGCGGACCTCCCGCCGGTAAGGAAAGGGGCTCCCGTGTGTACGGAAGCCCCGACAACTCAGTGAGGAAACAGTTTAGCGCAATAAAGCGCATCGCGCGTTTCCATATGGTTTCGTAGCGGCCGTTACTAGGTTCGCTGCCTAGGCGCCGATCTCGGGCAGCTCGGGAACATTGGTGTCGCCCGTACGGTCGCCGATGCAGATCTGCCACAGCTCGGTCCAGGTGCCGTCGTCCTCGATCTTCTTAAGGAAGTCGTTGACAAAGGCGACGCCGTCGGAATCGGGCGGCAGGCCGATGCCGTAGGGCTCTTTGCTGCCGAAGGGCTTGCCGGCGATCTTGTACTTACCGGGTTCGCGGACCAGGGCGCTCTGCTGCATGTTGTTATCGATGACGTAGGCGTCAACGCGGCCCTGCTGGAGTGCCTGGCGGGCCTCCTCGTCGGTCTTGAACTCCTGCTGGCTGGCCTTGGGAGCGAACTCCTCCAAGATGGCGGGGCCGTTGGAGCCGGACTGGACGGCGACGTTCTTGTCGGCCAGGTCGTCGACGCTCTTGATGTCGTCGTTGTCGGCGAGCACCAGGATAGCCTGCTGGGTGTAGTAGTAGGGACCGGCAAAGGAGACGAGCTTCTTGCGCTCGTCAGTGATGGTGTAGGTGGCAAAGACGGCGTCGACCTGGCCGTTCTGCAGGACGGACTCACGCGTGTCCGAGGTCACCTGGGTGATCTCGACCTTGTTCTCGCCCAGAATGTAGTTGGACAGGAGCTGTGCGATACCGGCGTCGAAGCCGCGGGTCTGACCGTCCTTCTCGTTGAGGAGGGAGAAGAGCGTGGAGGTCTGAACGCCTCCGATCTTAAAGACACCGGCGTCCTTGACGGCCGTGGCCCAGGTGCTGGCGGCGATGGCGTCGTCATCGGCCTTGGGGCCGTTGTCGACGAGCTTGTCGAATGCCTTGGCGTCGAGCGTGGTGGAAGCCTCGGTATCCTCGGAGCTCTTGGAGGAGCCGGCGGCGGAACCCTTGTCGGCCTCGGCGCTGGTGTCGGAGCAGCCGGCAAGACCAAGGCCGGCGACGGTTGCGAAGGTGGCGGCAACGAAGCCGCGGCGGTCGAGAACGACCTGCTGGGAGAGGTTCTTGCTCATGGTAGAACACCTTTCTCAATAAAATCCCTAGCGGTTGAGTAGAGTTATACCCTATCGCGCTCAAATGGGTCAACACGAAATAACTCAGAAACATACTTACCTTATGGGTTATTCAACCTACCAAAAAGGGACAGGCACCTTTGTGGTGGTTCTGGCCGATGCAGCGGCATGCCTTGCTGTTTTGTCTCGATCTGTAACATCTGCAGCCATTTTTGCCGAGTAACTGTTACAGATCGAGATCATCTCCTTAGGGGGATTCGAATGTCTCGATCTGTAACAGTTAGGCGGACAAAAGCTCCCTTTCTGTTACAGATTGAGACAAAGGTCAGGGGCAAAGACGGTTTGTCTAGATCTGTAACAGTTAGACGGGAATTCGGGCCATAGATGTTACAGATTGAGATAATGGCTTATAGGACAAAATGTGTGTCTACTTTAGGGGCGTCGGCGCAGG